>DATACN010000115.1:0-8059 GCA_036258995.1 Thermoleophilaceae bacterium
GCCGCTGCTGCTCCTGCGCCGGCTCGGCCTCCTGCACCGCCGGCCCGCAGATCGAGGGGGCGGACGACCTGCGGGCCGGCGAACACGTCCTCGGAAAGGCCCAGCTCCGGCACCTGGTCGAGGTCCCCGGCCTCGGCCTCGGCCGCACCCTCGACCCCGCCGGCCTCGCGCAGCGGAACCCGTTGGGCCTCCACCCGCTTCACGCTCAGCGACAGCCGCCGCCGGTCGGAGTCGATCTCGAGGATCTTGACCCGCACCTCCTGGTCCGGCTCCACGACCTCGCGCGGGTTCTCCACGTGGTGCTGGGCCAGCTCCGAGATGTGCACCAGGCCCTCTACCCCGTCCATGATCTCCACGAAGGCCCCGAAGGTCACGACCTTGGTGACCTTGCCGTCGAGCTCGTCGCCCACCTGGTACGTGTCGATCACGCGCTGCCAGGGGTCCTCCTGGGTCTGCTTGAGGCCCAGCGAGATGCGCTGTCGGTCGCGGTCGATGTCGAGCACCTTGACCGGCACCATGTCGCCGATCGAGAGGATCTCCGACGGATGGTTCACGTGGCTCCAGGAGAGCTCGGAGATGTGGATCAGCCCGTCGATGCCGTCGAGGTCCACGAAGGCGCCGAAGTCCACGATGTTCGAGATCGCTCCCTCGACCACCATGCCCGGCTGGAGGCGGTCCAGGATCTGCTGGCGCACCTCCTTGCGCTCCTCCTCCAGCACCGCACGGCGCGAGAGGACCACGTTGTTGCGCGAGCGGTTGAGCTCGATCACCTTGCACTCGATCTTCTGGCCCAGGAACTCGTCCAGGTTCTGCACCCGGCGGATGTCCACCAGCGAGGCGGGCAGGAACCCGCGCACGCCGAGGTCGATGATCAGGCCGCCCTTGACGACCTCGATCACGTTGCCTTCGACCGGCTCGCCAGACTCGGCCGCCGCCTCGATGCGGCGCCAGGCCTTCTCGAAGCGGGCGCGCTTCTTCGACAGCACCAGCCGTCCGTCCTGATCCTCCTTGGTCAGGACGAGCGCGTCGACCTCCTCGCCGAGCTCCACCTCGTCGCCGGGGTCCACGGACTTGCGGATCGAGAGCTCGTTCTGGGGGATGACCCCCTCGGACTTGTAGCCGATGTCGACCAGCACCTCGTCCTGGTCGATGCGAACGACCTTGCCCGACACGACGTCGCCCTCCTCGAAGGGCACGATGGTCGCGTCGTAGTTGGGGACGATCTGCCCGTCGACCTCTATCAGGAGGCCGTCGGACCCCTCGACCGCCCGCCCGGCCTCGGCTGTAGACGTCGTTTCGGTTTCCGGCACTGGGGCCGGATGCTAGCGGGCATCAGGGGTCCGGCCGCTCGAACGGCCCAGCTTCCGGGTCGGCGCCGTGCTCAACCAGCGCGGCGAATGCGCGCCGTCGATGAGGGACTGGTCTGTTCCCGGCGCGCCTGTCCGCCCTGTCGGCCCTGGTCTTCGGGGGCCCGCTCACGCTTGGGGCGCTCGCGCGCACTGCCGGCAGCTCGCGCCTGAGCGGCGTCCGCACAGCCGTCGACTACGCTGCCCGGCATGCCGAAGCGCCGCACCGCCCAGGGGCCGGCCCGCACGCCGCTGGCCGGCGAGTGGGACCTGCTGGTGTGCGGAGCGAGCTTCGCCGGGCTTGCCGTCGCGCGCGAGCTGGCAGGCTCCGGAGCCCGGGTTCTGCTGCTGGACCGCTACGAGGTCGGCGAGCGCCAGACCTCCGCCTGCGGCATCCCGACCGACTGGCTCGAGGCCATGGGGCTGATGGGCTCGCACCGGCAGACCTTTCCGAGGCTGGTCGTGCACACGCCGTTCGGCACGTCGCGGCTGGAGCTGCCGTTCACGTTCTCGACTTTCGACTATCCCGAGCTCTGCCGGCTGCTCTTCGCCCAGTCCGACTGCCAGTTCGAGACCGCCAAGGTCGACGGACGCAGCGGGGATACGGTTCACACCGACCGGGGTGACGTCTCCGCCCCGCTGGTGGTGGACGCGCTGGGCTGGCGCCGGGTGCTCGGAAACGGCTACCAGCCGCCCGACGCCCCCCTTTCGCGCGGGCTCGAGGTGCATCCCCGGGGCGCCGGCAAGGAGATGGAGATCTGGGTGGACCGCTCGTACGTGCCGGCCGGTTATGGCTGGAGCTTCCCCGCGAGCGACGAGCTGCGGATCGGCGTGGGCTCCTTCGACCCCCGCTTCCACGTCAAGGACAGCACCGTGCGCCTGGCGGACGACGTCGGGTCGGAGGCCGTGCGCTACCAGGGGAACTGGATTCCGCACCGGCTGCGCGAGGCCACCGAGAACGGCGTCTTCTTCGTGGGCGACTCGGCCGGGCACTGCCTGCCGCTGACCGCCGAGGGCATCCGCACGGCCTTCTACTTCGGGATCGCCTGCGGCCGTGAGCTGCGGTCGGTGGTCGAGGGACGCCAGACCGCCGCTCGGGCGCTATCGCGCTACGGCGAGTTCAGCGCGTCCCACCGCTGGAAGTTCGAGGCCATGCTGCTGGCCCAGCGACTGATCCCGCGGCTGCCGCCGCCGGTCCTTCACCGCGTGATCCGGACTCTCCAGCGCAAGCGCCTGACCGACTGGGCCTTCGGCCACTACTACGACATCGCCCCGCCCTCGTTCGTCGGAGCGCGCCCGCGGCTGCGGGCGGCGCCGCCAGCACGAGCCGCAGCCTAGAAGCCGCACGGGCTGGGCTGGGTTAGAACCCCCGCCGCTCCCGGTCGGGCCGGGTCACGAACGAGGCGCCGCTGCGGGCCCGCTGCCAGGCACCCAGTAGCCATACGGCCGTCAGGACGATCGCCCCGACCGTGAAGCCGATGGCGTCCCCGAGGTTCACCGCGCCGATCGCGGCGAAGAACAGGAACATCACCACCAGGCCGCCGCAGAACGCGATCAGCGTGGCCGCGATGTCGCGGAAGCGGGCGTAGCGGTCCTCGAAGCGGCGCGGCGGGCGCTCGCGACGGTCGTACTGCGGCTCGTCGTACGCCATCAGCCGCCCCTCCGCTGCCGGCGCCGCTCCTGGCCCCAGAGGATGTTCCATTCGTGGACCAGCCAGAGCACGGCCAGCACGATCAGCATTGCCGTCACCGGCCAGCTCTCCTCCGGCTCGAGGCCGGCGAGCGCCGCGACCCCGATCCCGAGCACGACCAGGGAGGCGCAGGCCGCCCACAGGGCGGTCCGTAGTGTGCGAATCGGCACGATCCGATTCTAACCGCGGTCCTATTCACGCACCACCAAGAAGGTGCCCACCACAAGCAGCGCGATTCCGACGACGCGGTCGACCGTGAACCCCCGCTCCTCGAGCCCCAGGATGCCGAGCCGGTCGATGACCACCGACAGCGTGAGCTGGCCCGCGATCGTGGCGGCGGTGACCCCGCCCGCGCCGAGCGTGCGCACCGCGATCAGCGCGGTCGTCACGTAGACAGCGCCGAGCACGCCGCCGGTCAGGTAGTACCAGGACAGGTTCCCGGCCTCGCCGAGCTTGCCGAAGCCGCCTCCTACGAGCAGGGTGATGGCGACCAGCGCGGCCAGGCCGATGGCGAACGAGACCGAGGCCGCGGCCAGGCTCCCGATCGGCCGGCCGAGCATCGAGTTGATCGGCGCCTGGAGCGCGATCAGCCCGCCGGCGAACACCGTGGCCATGACGGCCAGGACCTGCTTGTCCACGCTTACTTGGCCTCCAGCCAGTTGTCGCCCGCGCCGAGGTCCACCCCGAGCGGGGGGTCGAGCTCGAAGGCGCCTGCCATCTCGCGGCGCACGATTTCACAGGCCCTGTGGACCTCGTCCTGCGGCGCCTCGAACAGCAGCTCGTCGTGGATCTGCAGCACCAGGCGGGTGGACAGCCCGGCCGCCCGCAGCTCGTCGCGGCAGCGCACCATCGCCACCTTGATGATGTCCGCGGCGGTGCCCTGGATGACCATGTTCACCGCGAGGCGCTCGCCGAGCAGGCGCGTCTGGCGCTGGCGCGAGCGCAGCTCCGGGACCCGGCGAATGCGGCCGAACAGCGTGGTCACGTGGCCCTCGTCCGTGGCCCGCTCGATGGTGTCGCGGATGAACTTCGCCACGGCCGGGAAGCGCTCGAGGTAGCGGTCGATGAACTCCTGGGCCTCCTCCTGGGGGATCTGGAGCCGGTCGGCCAGGCCGAACGCCGACAGGCCGTAGACGATCCCGTAGTTGACCATCTTGGCCTTGGAGCGCGTGCCCGGGTCGGCCGCGCCGCCGAGGATCTGCTCGGCGGTGGCCGTGTGCACGTCCTCGCCGGCTCGGAAGATGTCCTTGAGCACCTCCTCGCCCGCGATGTGCGCGAGCAGCCGCAGTTCGACCTGCGAGTAGTCGGCCGAGATCAGCTTGGAGCCCTGCTCGGCCACGAAGCAGGCGCGGATCTCGCGCCCCTGCTCGGTGCGGATCGGGATGTTCTGGAGGTTCGGGTCGGTGCTCGACAGGCGCCCGGTGGTCGTGGCGGTCTGGTTGAAGGTCGTGTGCAGGCGGCCGTCCTCACCGATCAGCTCGGGGAAGGCATCCAGGTAGGTGGACTTGAGCTTCGACAGCTCGCGCCACTCCTCGATCGCGGGGATGATCTCGTGCTCGTCGCGGATCGCCTGGAGCACCCGGGCGTCGGTCGAGAAGCCGGTCTTGCCGCGCCGCTTCTTCGACAGCCCGAGCTTGTCGAACAGGATCGTCGCGAGCTGCTGGGGCGAGCCGATCGTGAACTCCTCCCCCGCCAGGTCCCAGACCTTGCGCTCCAGCGCCTTCACCTGCTCGCCCAGCCGGTCGCTGATAGCGCGCAGGCGCTCCACGTCGAGGCGCACGCCGGCGCGCTCCATGTCCACGAGCACGTCCACGAGCGGTAGCTCGATCCCCTCGAACAGCCGCATCAGGCCGTCCTCCTCCAGCCGCTCGCGCTGGCGCTCGGCAAGCGCGCGGGTCACCACCGCGCGCTCGGCCACGCCGTCGGCGCCTTCGACGTCGGCCCCGAGGCCCTGCTCCGCCGTCAGCTCGTCGAGCGGATAGCCGCGGCGGGCGGGGTCGATCAGGTAGGCGGCGACCATCGTGTCGTGCTCGAGCGGCAGTGGCTCGCAGGGGCCGAGCCGGTTGGCGGTGGTCTTCCAGTCGTGGGTGACGAGCGGCCGCTCGCCCCAGCCGAGCGCGACGGCCGCCAGAGTCTCGGCCTCCCCCACGAGCACCTCCTCGCCGCCCGCGTAGGCGGCGAAGCGAAGGGGCTGCTCGCCCAGGTCCAGCTCGCCTTCGGGCGGCGGCGGGCGCTCGGCCACCAGGGCGGCCAGCTCGCCGTCGAGGTGCCCCAGGTCGGCGGCGGGAGCCTGACGGGCCCGCACCTGGATCTGCTCGGCCGGCCGTTCGTGCGGGGCCGCCTCGTGCTCGTCGCCCAGGGCCTCCTCCAGGCGCCGCAGCGGATCGCGCAGCTCGAACTCGCGGAAGACCTCGCGCAGGCGGGAGCGGTCGGGCTCGCGCGCGATGCACTCGTCCAGGTCGATGTCGAGCTCCACGTCGCGGATCGCGGTCGCCAGCGTCTTCGACATGCGGGCGGCCTCCGCGTGCTCGGTGAGGTTCTCCTTTCGCTTCGTGCCGGAGACGCTGTCGATGTTCGACAGCACTCCTTCCAGGTCGCCGTACTCCTGGATCAGCTGCGACGCCGTCTTCTCGCCGATGCCCGGGACGCCGGGGATGTTGTCCGAGGTGTCGCCCTTCAGGCCCACGAAGTCGGGGATCAGCTCCGGCGGGATCCCGTAGCGCTCCTCGACCGCGGTGCGGTCGTAGACCTTGGTCTCGGTGATCCCGCGGCTCGTGGCCATCACCCGCACGCCGCCGTCGATCAGCTGGAACAGGTCGCGGTCGCCGGTCACCACCATGACCGGGATGTCCTTGGCCCGCGCCTGCTCGGCCAGGGTGGCGATCACGTCGTCGGCCTCGTAACCATCCACGCGCACGTTCGTGTAGCCGAAGGCCTCGACGAGCGGCTGGAGGTGAGGCCACTGCTCGGAGAGCAGGTCGGGCCGGGACCTGCGCTGGGCCTTGTACTCCTCCGAGACCTCGTCGCGGCCGGAGGTGCCCGCGTCCCAGACGACGAGCGTCGGGTTCTGCCCGTGCTCGGTCAGGATCTTCACCAGCATCGAGGCGAAGCCGAAGATCGCGTTGGTGGGGAACCCCTTCGAGGTGGCGATCGTCTCCGGCAGGGCGAAGAAGGCGCGGTAGACGAGGCTGTTCCCGTCGATCAGGAACAGCTCGCGTGGGCTGTCGTCAGGCACGACTTCACCCTACCGGCCGTATCCTTGGTCTCCTGGCCACACCTTCCGCACAGTTCTCGCTCACCCTCCGGGTCGAGCTTCCCCACCGCCCCGGCGGCGTGCTCGGCAAGGTGACGGCCGCGATCTCGCGCGCCGGCGGAGCCATAGTCGCCGTGGACACCGCCGAGGCGGGCGGCGAGTCGATGGTGCGCGAGATCACCGTCGAGTGCACCAGCACGGAGCACCGCGGACACGTGATCTCCGCGGTCCAGGGCGTGCGCGGCGCGCGGGTGGTCGAGATCACCGACCGCACCTTCGAGGTCCACAGGCGGGGCAAGATCCACACGGGGCTCAACCTGCCGCTGAAGACGCGCGACGACCTCTCGATGGCCTACACCCCGGGCGTGGCCCGGGTCTGCACCTCGATCGCCGAGAACCGCCAGAAGGCGTTCAAGTACACGATCAAGGCGAACACCGTGGCCGTGGTCTCCGACGGGACCGCCGTGCTCGGGCTAGGTGACATCGGCCCGGAGGCCTCCCTGCCCGTCATGGAGGGCAAGGCCATGCTGTTCAAGGAGTTCGCCGACGTCGACGCCTTCCCGATCTGCCTCGACACCAAGGACATCGACGAGATCGTCGAGACCGTCGTGCGCATCTCCCCCACCTTCGGCGGCATCAACCTCGAGGACATCTCCTCTCCGCGCTGCTTCGAGATCGAGCAGCGCCTGCAGGAGGAGCTCGACATTCCCGTCTTCCACGACGACCAGCACGGCACCGCGATCGTCACGCTTGCCGCGCTGATGAACGCCTGTCGGCTCACCGACCGGCGCATGGAGGACCTGAGCGTCTGCATGGTCGGCGCCGGCGCGGCCGGAGTAGCGGTGGCCAAGATCTTCATGAGCTCCGGGGTGACCGACGTCGTGGCCTGCGACCGCTTCGGGGCCATCCACACCGAGCGCGAGGACTACGAGTCGGGCTCGATGAACGCGCCCAAGACGTGGCTGGCGGAGAACACCAACCCCAATGCCCGCTCGGGCCCGCCGGCGGACGTCATAGAGGGCGCCGACCTGTTCGTGGGCCTGTCAGGGCCCGGCATCATCTCGGCGCGCGACCTCGAGAAGATGGCCCCCGACCCGTTCGTGTTCGCGATGGCCAACCCCAATCCCGAGGTGCGCCCCGAGGAGGCCGCGCCCTACGTGCGGGTGATGGCCACAGGGCGCTCCGACTTCCCCAACCAGATCAACAACGTTCTGGCCTTCCCCGGGGTCTTCCGCGGTGCCCTCGACGTACGCGCCCCCTCGATCACCGAGGAGATGAAGGTTGCCGCCGCCCGCGGCATCGCGGGAGTGGTCGCCGACGAGGAGCTCGACGAGGAGTACATCGTCCCGAGCGTGTTCAACCGCGACGTGAGCCGGGCGGTCGCCAAGGCGGTCGCCGACGAGGCGGAGCGGTCGGGCGCCTCGCGCGCCGCCGGCCCGATCCCAGCCGTCGCGAAGTAGGGACCGCGGAGAGGTGAAGGTGGCGGTGACAGGAGCCACCGGCACGATCGGCCGCGTCGTGGTGGCCGACCTGCTCGAGCGCGGCGACGAGGTCACGGTGCTGTCGCGCGACGCCGCCCGTGCGCGCGAGCAGTTCGACGGCTCCGTGCACGCGCGCGACTGGGCCGACCCGAAGCGGGACCCGCCACCGGCCGATGCCCTGCGCGGCCGCGACGGAGTCGTGAACCTGCTCGGCGAGCGCCTCGACCAGCGCTGGTCGGAGAAGGCCAAGCGCGAGATCCGCGACTCGCGCGTGCTGGGAACTCGCCAC
>DATACN010000116.1:0-4806 GCA_036258995.1 Thermoleophilaceae bacterium
GCGCGGCTTCGCGACGGTCCTGATCGCCCACGTGATGTTCAACATCTCGTTCGTGGTGGTCACCGTCCGATCGCGGCTGATCGGCTTCGACCGCTCGCTCGAGGAGGCGGCCCAGGACCTCGGCGCCAACTCGTTCCAGACCTTCATGCGCGTCACCCTGCCGCTGATCGCGCCCGGCGTTCTGGCCGCCGCGCTGCTCGCGTTCGCGCTCTCGATCGACGACTTCGTCATCACCAACTTCAACGCCGGCTCGACCATCACCTATCCGCTCTACATCTGGGGCGCGGCACGGGTGTCGATCCCCCCGCAGGTCAACGTGCTGGCCGCGATGATCTTCGTCTTTACTCTGGCCATGATGCTCCTGACCGTCTGGCAGCAGCGCCGCGCCGAGCGGATGGCCCAGGTCCAGCCCGAGCCGGCCCCGGCCCCGACCGCCGCGTGAGCAACTACGACAAGATCGCCGGGCTGCCGCTCGAGGTCGAGGGCTACGAGCTCGAGGGCCACGAGCTGCGCTTCTCGCCGGAGTTCACGCGCCGCACGACCACGATCCACCTGCACGGCGGCGGTCACGAGGGCCTCGGCGAGGACGTGACCTACGCTCCGCCCGACCACGAGTCCTTCCAGGGCGCGCCCAAGCTCCCGCTCGAGGGCAGCTACACCTTCGACTCGTTCTCGGCCGCGCTCGACGCCTACGACCTGTTCCCCGTGCCGCCGCAGTACGAGAACTCGCGCACCTTCCGCCGCTGGGGGTTCGAGTCGGCGGCCCTCGACCTGGCCCTGCGCCAGGCCGGCACGACGCTGGCCGAGGTGCTCGGCCGCGAGCCGCGCCCGGTCAACTTCGTGGTCTCCATGCGGCTCACGCCGTTCGACCACGAGGGTCCCGAGACCGCGGAGCGCCTGCATGCGCTGCTCGAGCGCTATCCCGGCACCCGCTTCAAGCTCGACCCCGCCAACAGCTGGACGCAGGAGCTCGTAGACGAGCTGGCCGCCACCGGCGCGGTCGACACCTTCGACCTCAAGGGCTTCTACCGCGGCACGCCGGTCGACGTGGAGACCGATCCCGAGCTCTACCGCATGTGCGCCGAGACGGTCCCCAGCGCCTGGCTCGAGGACGCCGACCTGACCGACGAGACGGTGCCGGTGCTCGAGCCGCACCGCGACCGGCTGACCTGGGATGCGCCGATCCACGGAGTCGAGGACGTCCAGGCCCTGCGCTGGAAGCCCAAGATGATCAACATCAAGCCCTCGCGCTTCGGCCCTGTACGCAAGCTGTTCGACACCTACGACTACTGCGAGCGCGAGGGCATCGGCTGCTACGGCGGGGGCCAGACGGAACTGGCCGTGGGCCGGGGCCAGATCCAGTACCTGGCCGCGCTCTTCCACCCCGACAATCCCAACGACACCGCCCCGGCGCCCTACAACGACCCCGACCTGCCCGACGGGCTGCCCACGAGCCCGCTCGACCCCGGCCTGGCGCCGACCGGCTTCCGGCGCGAGGGCTCCTAGCCGCCGCCGGCCATCCGGCTTCAGTCCTGCGGCTCGATCGGCCCCACCAGCGTGGTGGTGGTCATGCCGCCGGCGCCATCGTTGCTCTGAACCACCATGCGCACGCGGCGGATGCGCTGGAGGGTGCGGTTGCCGCCGGGGACGTCGAAGGGGAGCGAGCGGGCGTTGCCGGCCCGGATCGTGAAGCCTCGCTCGGTTAGGAGCCTGCCCAGCGCGAAGACCTGCACCGTCCCGCGGCAGACCGGCGCCGCGTCGCCCGGGCAGCCGACGCTGACGGCCAGCTGCTCTCCGCGGCCGCCGGCGAAGCGGGTGGTGCGCAGCGGCACGGCCGCCGCGGCGTTCGGCCTGTCGGTGCGCTCGCAGCCGCGGGTGACGAAGTCGAAACCGTCCAGGCGGGCGCGGTCGAAGCCGAGGCCGCAGGTCGCCTCGTCGAGTGCGCCGTCAGCGGCCAGCAGCAGGTCGTCGCCTCGCGCGCCCGTCAATCGATCCCGGCCGGGGCCTCCGTTCAACCGGTTGGCGCCGTTGCTTCCGACCAGGATGTCCTCGCCCCGGCCGCCCGACAGGCGGTCGGCGGTGCGCCCCCGCGGGCGAACGATGTCGTGTGCGTAGAGGCCGTCGTCCCCGCGCCCGCCGATCAGCACATCGGCGCCCTGAAGGCCCGAGAGCGTGTTGTGGCGCCGGTTACCAATCAGGCGGTCCTCGCCGCGGCCCCCTGTCAAGGCCTCGACGGTCGAGCCGACCAGGTCGCGCTCGCCCCGCTCGCCGTCGTCGCGGTCACCGGCCAGGTCCACGGTCACGCTGCGCGAGCGGCCCTCGTAGGTCAAGTGGTCGATGCCTCCGCCGCCGACGATCCGGTCACGGCCGTTGCCGGCGTCGCCCTCGTCGAAGAGGTCGCCGATGTCACCGCCTCGCATCGAGTCGTTGCCCGGCCCCCCGATCATCGTGCCGCTGCTGACCAGGCGGTCGTTACCGGGGCCCGCCTCCACGTGTCCGACCAGCGCCACGGCCGTCTGGAGCAGGGTGAGGGTGTCATTGGCATCGCCGAGCGTGGCCTGGAAGCTCTCGGCGGTGGCCCCGGAGGGAACGGGGCAGCGCACGTGCGTGGAGTCAGCGGGATCCTGCCGCTGGCAGCCGGGCCCGGGCACCACGCCGGCGAGGTCGCGCACGACCAGCGCCGTGGTTCCGCCGGCGTCGCCCTCGCCGCTCACCGTGACCCGGTTCGCCTCGCCGGCCGCGGCCTCGTAGACGAGGTCCACGGTGGTCCCGGCCCGCGGGTCGCTCGTGCTCTCGAGCCGCGCGGTTCCGGCCTGCGCGGGCGCCGCCGCCGCGAACAGGGCCAGTCCCGTGACGATCGCAAGTCTCATCCGGCGGGCGATCATACGGCGGCCCGCGGCGTCGCCGCCAATCGAGGCCCTCTTGCCGCCATTCAAGGCGGTCGCCTCGCCTGGCGGTGCGCGGCCGACAGCAGGATCTCCACGACCTCGCTCGGCTGGTCGGTCACGGAGATGAGGCCGAGGTCGCCCTCGTCGACCTTGCCCTCGCCGAGCGCCCGCTCCCGCAGCCAGCCGAGCAAGCCTTCCCAGTAGTCGCTTCCCACCAGCACGACGGGGAAGTGGCGGATCTTCCCGGTCTGGATCAGGGTGAGCGACTCGAACAGCTCGTCGAAGGTGCCGAAGCCCCCGGGCAGGATCACGAACCCGCTCGCGTAGCGCACGAACATCACCTTGCGCGTGAAGAAGTAGTGGAACTCGAGGCCCAGGTCGACGTAGGGGTTCATCCCCTGCTCGAACGGCAGCTCGATGTTCAGCCCGATCGACTGCGCGCCCGCCTCGCGCGCGCCGCGGTTGGCCGCCTCCATCGCGCCGGGACCGCCGCCGGTGATGATCGCCAGGCCGGCCTCGCCCACGAGCCGGGCGGTCTCGCGGGCCAGCTCGTACTCGGGGTCGTCGGGCGGAGTGCGCGCCGAGCCGAAGAACGACGCGGCCGCCCCGACGTGGGCCAGGGCGTCGAAGCCCATCCGCAGCTCCTCCTCGATCCGTTCGACCCGGACCTCGTCGGTGAGCGTGGAGAGGACCGCCGTTTCCTCGGCGGTGAGGATCTCCTCATCGAAGGTGGCTGGCCTTCGCGGCGCGTTCAAGCGGCGAAGCGTACGCACGGGCTTGACATGTGACCAAATAGTCACCTATCATGTGGGCTATGGACGAGGTGTTCAAGGCGCTGGCCGACCCCACGCGGCGGAGCCTGCTCGACGAGCTGTTCAGGCGCGACGGGCAGACCCTGACCGCGCTCGAGGAGCGGCTGCCGATGACGCGCTTCGGCGTGATGAAGCACCTGAAGGTGCTCGAGCAGGCCGGACTGGTCGTCACGCGCCGGCAGGGGCGCGAGAAGCACCACTTCCTGAACCCCGTCCCCATCCGGCTCGTCCACGACAGGTGGGTGAGCAAGTACGCCGAGCCCTGGGCGGCAGCGCTCAGCGGCATCAAGCGAGAGCTAGAGGAGGAACCAATGGCAGCAGCGCAGGAACAGCGCCAGGAATTCGACGTCCCCCACCGGATCGGCCTCACGCCGAGCCCGGAGGGCGAAGGCGCGATGGCGGTCTTCGAGATCTACATCAAGACGACGCCGGAGCGGCTGTGGGAGGCGATCACCGATCCCAAGCTACGGGCCAAGTACAGCTTCGGGGTCGAGACCCACTCCGACTACACGCCAGGCTCGACCTACAAGTCCGGGGTGCCCGGCGTGGTCGACATCGCCGAGGGCGAGAACATCGAGGTCGACCCGCCGCGCAGGCTGGTCCAGACCTTCACCGCCCTCTGGAGCGACGAGGTCAAGGCCGCGGGAGCCTCGCGGGTGACCTGGGAGATCATCCCGGTCGGCGACTCGTGCCAGCTGACCGTGATCCACGACCGGCTCGCCGAGGACGCCAACCCTGAGCTCTACGGCGGCTGGCCGATGATCCTCTCCGGTCTCAAGACGCTGCTCGAGACCGGCGAGCACCTAACCACCCCGGGCTCCCTGCGCTACTCGGGCGCGGCCTAGTTGCCGCGGGCAGGTCCCTCCGCCGCCGGCAGGCGTTCCAGGCCGGCGGCGGCGAGGGCGTCTTCGACGCCGCGGGGTCATCCCCGCTGGGCTAGAGCGACAAGGCCAGCGGCTGCTCGAGCAGTTCCTTCACGCGCGCGAGGAACTCGGCGCCGTCGGCCCCGTAGAGGATGCGGTGGTCGCAGACCAGCGAGAGCGTCATCTGGTCGCGGGCGACGACGCGGCCGCTCTCGTCGACGGCGGGCCGCTTCGCCAGCGCGC
>DATACN010000117.1:0-2976 GCA_036258995.1 Thermoleophilaceae bacterium
ATCCACCTGAACTTCGTGATGGTGGTGATCATCGCCGTGATCATCTGCGGCATTGCGGGTGCCTTGATCGGCTTGCCCACGCTGCGCCTGCGCGGCGACTACATCGCAATCGTCACGCTGGCCTTCGGCGAGATCATCGGCCGCATCGTCTTGAACGGCGACGAGATCACCTTCGGCGGGACCAAGCTGACCAACGGCCGGCAGGGGATCACGCCGATCGACAAGATCGACCTGCCGTTCGTGGAGCAGTTCAAGTCGCTCGACCTGAGACCGTGGTTCTGGGTTGCGCTCACGCTGCTGCTGCTGGCGCTGTTCGTGAACTACCGCCTGCGCGACTCGCGCCTGGGGCGGGCCTGGATCGCCCTGCGCGAGGACGAGGTGGCCGCGGCCTCGATGGGCGTGCCGCTCGTGAGGACCAAGCTGTTGGCGTACGGCACCGGCGCCGCCTTCGGCGGGATGTCGGGCGCCTTCCTGGCCTCGCTGCTGAACACGGTCAACGCCGACCAGTTCCAGTTCTCGTTCTCGATCTTCATCCTCGGCATGATCATCTTGGGCGGCCTGGGCTCGATCGAGGGGGTCGTGCTGGGCGCCATCGTCCTCACCTACATCAACTTCCGGCTGATCCCCGACGTGCTCAACGACGTGCCGTCGAAGGTGGGGCTCGACTTCGACCTGACCCAGCTGTCGTTCGGCATCTTCGGGTTCCTGCTGGTGATCATGATGGTGCTGAGACCCGAGGGCCTGCTGCCGGAACGCAGGCGCAAGGCCGAGCTGACCGAGCACGTCGGGGTGGGCCAGACCACCGGCGTGGGCGGCGCCGAGGCGGTGTACGAGGCGCGCGCATGAACGAGCCCTCGGGCAACGGCACGCTGCTCGCGGCCGATCAGGTCACGAAGGCCTTCGGGGGGCTCGTGGCTGTCGAAGACGTCGACTTCGAGATCCCCGAGCGCTCGATCGTCTCGATCATCGGCCCCAACGGGGCGGGCAAGACCACTTTCTTCAACATGCTCACCGGCCTTTACAGGCCCACCACCGGCAGGATCCGCTTCGAGGGCAGGGACATCACGGGCAGGCGCCCGGACCTGATCATGAAGGCGGGGATCGCGCGCACGTTCCAGAACATCCGCCTGTTCGCGACGATGAGCGCCGTCGAGAACGTGATGGTGGGCCAGCACGCTCGCATGAAGGCGGGGCTGTTCGGGTCCATCCTCCGCCTTCCGCACGTGCGCAACGAGGAGAAGGCCGTCGAGGAGAAGGCGCGCGAGACGCTCGCCTACGTGGGCATCGAGGAGAGCGACTTCGACCAGATGTCGGTGAACCTCTCCTACGGCGACCAGCGCAGGCTGGAGATAGCCCGAGCGCTCGCCTCGGAGCCCCGCCTGCTGCTGCTCGACGAGCCGACTGCCGGCATGAACCCGCAGGAGTCGAAGTCGCTCACCGACTTCATGCGCAAGCTGCGCGACGACAAGGGCCTGACGATCCTCCTGATCGAGCACGACATGCAGGTCGTGATGGACGTCTCCGAGCACATCACGGTGCTCGACCACGGCCAGAAGATCGCCGAGGGCGAGCCGCAGGAGGTTCGCCAGAACCCGCGCGTGATCGAGGCCTACCTCGGCAAGCAGGGAGGCGAGTGACGGTGGCGCTGCTCGAGGTAGAGGAGATCCACACCTTCTACGGCAACATCGAGGCCCTCAAGGGGATCTCCCTGACCGTCGAGGAGGGGGAGTGCGTCACGCTGATCGGCTCGAACGGCGCCGGCAAGTCGACCACGCTGCGCTCGATCTCCGGGCTCACCCCGCCGCGCCAGGGGACGATCAAGTTCGACGGGCGCGAGCTGACCGAGACGCCGCCCCAGGAGGTCGTGTCGCTCGGGATATCGCTGTCGCCCGAGGGACGCCACGTGTTCCCGCGCATGTCGGTGAAGGAGAACCTCGAGCTCGGCGCCTACCTGCGCCGCGACGCGGGCGAGCTCGAGGAGGACTTCGAGCGTGTGTACACGCTCTTCCCCCGCCTGAAGGAGCGCGAGAAGCAGAAGGGCGGGACGATGTCCGGCGGTGAGCAGCAGATGCTCGCGATCGGCCGGGCGCTGATGGCGCGCCCGCGGCTCCTGCTGCTCGACGAGCCCTCGATGGGGATCGCCCCGATCCTGGTCGAGCGCATCTACGAGACCATCGCCGAGATCAACAAGCAGGGCACCACGATCCTGCTGGTCGAGCAGAACGCGAACTTCGCGCTCGACGTGTCCAAGCGCGGCTACGTGCTCGAGACGGGCAAGGTGGCCGTGGCCGACGACACCGCCAAGCTCCGCGAGAACCCCGAAGTGCAGAGGGCCTACCTGGGCGCATGAGGCTCGAGATCGCCGCCATCGGATCGCAGGCCCTGTGGCTCACGTACGTGTGGCTGGCATCGGCCATCGTCGCCTCCTACCTGTCCTACCGCAAGGGCTACGGAGAGGGCCTGGGGCTCGCGTTCGGCCTGCTGCTGTCTGTCATCGGCGTGATCGTGTGGCTGGTGTGGCCGCCGCGGCCCGACTCGCGCTGGAAGCTGCAGGGGCCGATCGGGAGCAAGGGCAAGACGGTCGCCGAGCTGCGGGCCGAGCAGGAAGCCGCCCGGGACTCCGGCGCGGCGAGCTAGGCGGCTCCTGCTACCGCGCCAAGCGGCGGCGGTTGCTCGGGCGAACGGCGGCTGGTAGGGGTCGGTCCCGGCCGCTTCGGGAGCGATTGTGCATCTGACGTCCTATATGGATGACTACTGCACACTCGGTCGCGGCGTAGGGGGCGCAACCCCTCACCCAGCCGTAGTTCGTCCCGAAGGCAACCGCTTCCGCGTGAGACCGGCCGCGGTGGCGGGCGATCGCGTCAGCTAGCGCAACGGGACCGGTCGGCTAGCCGCGGCCGGTGGCGTTGCGCAGGGCGCTCTCGAGCTCTGCCCGGCGGAACTCGTAGCCGAGCTCGCGAAGCCGCGCCGGGACCA
>DATACN010000118.1:0-2129 GCA_036258995.1 Thermoleophilaceae bacterium
CGCTGCGAAAGGACGACCTGGTAGCCGCGATCCTCGACGCCCAGGGCGGGGAGGAGGAGCCCCTCGAGGAACCCGCGAGCGAGGACCTGCCGGCGGTCGAGGACGAGCCCGAGGCCGCCGAGCCCCCTGAGGACCACGAGGCCGAGCCCGTGGAGGAAGAGCCCGAGGTCGTCGAGCAGCCGGTCTCCGAGGAGGACACCGTCACGGGCGTGCTCGACATCCTCCCGAACGGCAGCGGCTTCATCCGGCTCGACCCGGGCGAGCAGTCGCGCGACGACGTCTACATCTCGCCGGCCCAGATTCGCCGCTGCGAGCTGCGGGCGGGCGACGAGGTCAGCGGGCCCGTGCGGCCACCGCGCCGCAACGAGCGCCATCCGTCGCTGGTGCGCGTCGAGACCGTCAACGGAGCGGCGGCGGAACCGCCGGAGCAGCGACCCAGCTTCTCCGAGTTGACGGCGGTCTATCCGAGCGAGCCCTTGAAAGGCCCGCAGGCGCTCGAAGGCCTCCCGTTCGGAAAGGGCTCGCGGCTGGCGGTCAGCGGCCCGCCCGGGGCCGGCGCCAGCACCCTGCTGCGCGAGGTGATGGCGACGCTGGCGGCGAACCATCCCGACCTGGACCTCCAGGTCGTGCTCGTCGCCGCCAAGCCGGAGGAGGTCAGCCAGTGGCGGGCCGACGGCCGCGCGCCGGTGTCGGGCGGCTCGTTCGACCGCTCGCTCGAGGCGCAGGCCCAGGCCGCCGAGCTGGCGGTGGAGCGGGCCAAGCGCCGGGCCGAGCGCGGCGGCCACGCGGCCGTCGTGATCGACTCGCTCGAGCCGTTGCCTTCCGCCGTGCAGCGGCGCGTGTTCGGCGCCGGCCGGGCAACCCAGGAGGGCGGCACGCTGACGGTGATCGCGGCCACGGGCGTGGCGGTAGAGCCGCTGCGCTGGGCCACCACCCGCGTCGTCCTGCAGCCCGCGACGGGCGCCTAGAGCTTCGGCTCGCCCGCGTCGCGCTTGTAGGCGACCCGCTCCCAGGAGGGCTCGGGCGAGAGCTCGATCAGCTCGAAGTCGCGCTCGGGCTGGGCGTAGCCGAAGCCGCTCTTCGACTCGTCGAAGACGATCTCGAGCTCCCCTTCCATCACCCGCTGGTCGAGCCAGGCGCCTCGGAAGACCAGCCGTCGGATCCAGTGGACGAGCGAGCGCTCCGACGGGCCGCTGAGATCATTCCAGCACTGGTTGATGTGCTCGCCGAGCTGCGAGTGGCAGTCGGTGACCTCGCCGTTGACGGCCAGGTTGACGAGGTCCTCGCGCTCGGGCTCCTCGAGCGGCCGGTCCACGAAGCCGAGCTTCATGGCAGCTTGCTCCACCCGCTCGGTGAAGTCGCGCTCGTTGAACGTGAAGCGAAGCTCCCCGTACTCGAGCACGTAGTCGGACCCCGACTCGTAGTTGCCGCGTCTCGCCGTATCCATGGCCGCCGTGCACCCCTCATCGGCGGGGAGCGTCGGCATCATAAGCTCGAATCCTCCCCGTCCGGACGGGGTGCAACCCCGCTTGCACCGGGGCGAAAGCGCAGCCGGATCGACTTCCAGTCCAGGCATGGACCATCCGGACTCGCTACTGGTGGTCGAGGACGACGAGGCGACCGCCTCCTTCCTCGCCGAGAACTTCTCTGCCGACGGCTTCAAGGTCGCCACCGCCAGTGGGGCGGGGGAGGGGCTGCGAGCGATCGAGGTGCGCAAGCCCACGATCGTGGTCCTCGACCTGCTGCTCGAGGACGGCAACGGACTCGACCTGCTCGACCGGGTCCGATCGGCCGACGGGCTCGCGTCGCGGATCGATCCCGAGCTGCCGGTGGTCGTGCTGAGCGGACGGACCAGCGAGGTCGACCGGGTGCGCAGCTTCGTCCGCGGCGCCGACGATCACGTCGTCAAGCCCTTCTCATACCAGGAGCTGCTCGCGCGCGTGCGCGCGGTGCTGCGCCGAACGCATGGCCGGCCTCAGCGCGGGGTGATGCGGGTCGGCGACCTGACGCTCGACCCGCTCACGCGGACGGTCGAGCTGGCGGGCGAGCCGGTGTACCTCGCGGCGAAGGAGTTCGCTCTGCTCCAGGCGCTGGCCGAGAACCCCACACGCGTGTATGGCAAGCAGGAG
>DATACN010000119.1:0-4248 GCA_036258995.1 Thermoleophilaceae bacterium
ATGGTCTTCTACGTCACCGGCGTGCAGGCGTTTGGCGCGATCGCTCGCATCGTCGGAGAGCTGTACGAGGACAGGACGAGGATCTGGCCGGGCAAGCCGGGCAAGGCCGACGCCTACCCGTGGCGCTTCGAGACCGAGCCCGAGATCGTCCTCGCCGACGACGAGCAGGTGCCCGGCGAGGAGGTCGCGCCGCGGCTCGAGCACGTGCGCAAGTGGCCGGCCGAGCACTGGAAGCTGGCCTTCCAGGGGCAGATCCGCGCGGTGTCCGACGGCGACGCGGAGCTGACCCTGGAAGGCGAGCTGCCAGTGCTCGGCCGGCCACTTGCGCACGTGCTCGAGCTCGCCGGCGAGCTGCTCGGCGGGCACGAACTCGTCCTCGTCGAGCACGATGTCGGGCTCGGTCTCGAACCGCCACGGATACGGATCGGGCTTGCCCGGCTTGCCCGGCCACACCCTCGTGCGGTCCTCGAACATCTCGCCCGTCACCCGCACGATCCCGCCGAATGCCTGGATGCCCGTGATGTAGAAGACGATCCGGTCTCCGGGCTCGATCTGCTCGGCCATGCGGCGGCGGCCCTCCTTGGCGCCGATCAGCCTGAACCCGTGCTCGCGCGTGGCGCGCAGGTTGTCGAGCGATCCCGTGAGCACCCACGTCTTGGCGCCGGAGGCCACGAGGCAAGACTAGCCCGGGGAGTAGCTCGGGTCGTCCTCGTGCTCGCGGAAGAACTCGACCATCGGGCCCACGTACTCCTCGAGCCGCGGGCAGCGCACGCCGCGCGGCTCGAGCAGCTCCCGGGCCGCGCGGGGGTCGAAGTAGACGGGGAGGTTGAGGTAGCGGATCGACTGCGGCGGAGCCCCCGAGAAGAGCCGTCGTACCGCGGGCACGCGCAGCGAGCCGGCCACGAGCTTCGGCGGGAGCCGGTAGGCGGTCGTGCGGTCCGCGTACTCCTTCGCCAGGATGTCGAAGACCTTTGCGGCCGAGACCGGCTCGGGATCGACCAGGTGGAGCGTCGAGCCCACAAGCTCCGGCACGTCGTCGGCCGTCGTCATCGCGTCGATGATGAAGTCGACCGGCACCACGTTGAAAGGCGCCTCGGCGCGGCCGAAGCGCGGGATCGGCATGTGCCAGCGGGTGGCGCGCGAGATCACCCGCAGCATGTAGTACGGGCCGTCGAACTTGGGAGTCTCGCCCGTCCCCGAGTCGCCGACCACGATCGCGGGCCGGTAGATCGTGGTGGGCACCTTGTCCATCGCCTCGCGCACCCAGACCTCGGCCTGGAACTTGGTCGACTCGTAGTGGTTCTTGAAGCTCTGGCCGAGCGCCAGCTCGTGCTCGTAGACGTGGCCGGTGCGCCGGCCGGCCACGTAGGCGGTGCTCACGTAGTGCAGCCGGTCGAGCCGCTCGCAGTCGCGACAGAAGGTCAGAACGTTGCCCGTGCCGTCGACGTTGACCTTGGTCGCGACGTCGAGAGGGACGGCCAGGTCATAGACCGCTGCCAGGTGGTAGACCGCGGTCGTCTCGGCGGCCAGGCGCTCGTAGCGGTCGTCGTCGAGGCCCAGCCGGCGCTCGGTGATGTCGCCGGGTAGTACCTCGATCCGGTCGCCGTCGCCCTCGGGCGGCCCGCCCACGGCAACGGGCGCGCCCGCGGCGATCTTCCGCGCCAGCTCGCTGGCCTTGTCGGCCATGCGCGGCTCGACCAGCGCAACGACGCGTGTGTCGGGCGCCTCCTCGAGAAGCGCCTGCACGAGGCGCCCACCTATGAAGCCCGGAAATCCAGTGACGAGAACCGCCAAGGCCGCGGGATGCTAGCCGCCGCGGTTAGGCTGCGCCCATGGGCAACGTAACCGGAGAGCGCAGCGTCGAGATCGATGCCCCGATCGACCGCTGCTTCGAGATCGCGGCCGACGTGGAGAGGGCGCCGGATTGGCAGGACTCGCTCAAGGACGCGGAGGCGCTGGAGCGCGACGGCGAGGGCCGGCCGCTACTGGTCGAGACCAGGTCCGACGCCAAGGTCAAGACGGTCAAGGCACTGCTTCGGTTCTCCTACGACGAGCCGACGGGTATCCGCTGGGAGCAGGAGAAGGGCGACGTCAAGTCGCTGGTGGGCTGGTGGAAGTTCGACGACCTCGGCGAGGGCCGCACCCGGGCCACCTACGGCCTCGACGTGGACCCGGGCCGGATGCTCGGCATGCTGCTGCGCGGACCGGTCGAGGGTCAGGTACGCGACTTCCTCCTCGGCGGCTTCGCCGAGGGGCTCAAGCGAAAGGCGGAGGGGGGCTGAGGTGGCCGAGCTTCACGACCAGAGCGGCGCCGGGGTCCCCGACGAGGACCTCCACCTGATCGGGCCGGACGAGATCGCCTACCGGCTCGACCTCACCCCGGCCCAGCTCAAGATCACGTGGACGGCGCTCAAGTCCTTCGCCGACGACTTCGGCCACGACGAGCGCGACGTGCATGAAGTGATCCGCGAGGTGCTCGACAAGCTGCCCGACGAGCACGCGCTGCGCGACATCGACATCCGGCGCAAGAGCGGGTAGCAGCAGCATCGAACGCCACTAGCGGGTGTTGAAGCGGACGATGACTCGCCGACTCGTTCTCAGCGCTTCCCTGCTGGTCGCTCTCTGCGCGCCGGCGCCGGCGCAGGCGGCCTTCCCCGGCCGCAACGGCCTGGTCGCGTACTACCAGGACGACGTCGGCGGGCTCGAGGACCACGGGATCTCCACCGAGACGCTTTCCGGACGCGGAGCCCGCGGCCCGCTCGGGCCGAGCTGCGCCGAGGGCCGCCCCGACCCGTGTCCGCGCCACCCGGCCTGGTCGCCGGACGGACGGCGCATCGCGTTCGACCTGGGCGGCAGGATCGGGATCATGGACGCGGACGGCGGCAACGTCACGACGCTCTCGTTCCCAGGGATCACCGCTTCGCGGCCGGCCTGGTCGCCTGCGGGCGACAGGCTCGTGTTCGACGGGATCGGCGGCGGCACCACGCCAGGCCTGTACGTGGCCGGCACGGACGGCTCGGGGCTGCGCCGCCTGATCCGCGGCGCGCAGGCGTCCTGGTCGGCGCGCAACGTAATCGCCTTCGTTCGCGACAACAGGCTGTTCCGCATCCTCCCCGACGGGAGCGGGCTCAGGCGCCTGACCTCCCGTCCCGGGCTACTGCCCGACTGGTCGCCCGACTCGCGCCAGATCGCGTTCGTCCGCGACCGCCGGATCTACCGGCTCGTGCTCGGCCGCCGCGTCCGCCCCCGCAGGGTGACCACGAGACAGGGAAGCAACCCTGTCTGGACCCCCGACGGGCGCTGGATCGTCTTCGATCGCGGCAACTCGGGCTTCCGCTCCATCCTCCGCATCCGCCTGGCCGACCGCGCCCTGCGAACCGTCACCAGCGGCAGCGAGGGCCGGCGCATCCAGGTGCTCGAGCCGGACGTACAACCGGTTCCGCGCTGAGCCGCTAGTCGATCGGGATGTCTTCCACCCGCGGCTCACGCCGCGGCTGGTCCAGGCGCTCCAGGTACCAGTCGATCAGCGAGCGCAGGGTCAGCAGGAACTCGCGGACCAGGTTGTTGAGCTGGCCCTCGAGCTCGCGGGGCACGAGGCGCCGGAGCGCGTCGAGCACGACGAACAGCGCGGCCGGGTCGAGCGCCGAGCGAGGGGGAGGGGGCTCGCGCTCGTAGCGGCGAGTCCAGTCCTGGGTGCCGAGCGGGTCGCCGTGGGGGCGCTCGCTGTGCGGGCTCTGGCCGCCGGGCGGAGGCTCGGGGCCGTTCGCGCCGCCGTCAGTCGGTGGTGTTCCCGTGGGCCGCTCCATCGTCTTTCTCGAAGGTGACCTCCAGCGCGCCGTCCTGGAAGCGTGCGCCGCTCGTCGAGTAGGCCGCCATGGTAGGGGGAAGGATGATCGTGCGCTTCTGGCTGCCGACGCGCACGATCACCTCGAGGCCGATCTTCTTCAGCTCGATGTCGCCGCGCTCGGCGAACGGCAGCGGCAGGCGCAGTGTGGCCCGCCCGTTCTGCCCCGACAGCTCCTGGGTCAGCTCTCGGTGGAGCAGCTCGGCGGGGTCGCCGTCACCGAACACCTCGCCCGCCAGCCGGTCGAGCATCTCGGCGCCTACCACCTCCCGCTCCAGCCAGGGAGCCGTCAGGATCGGCACCGGCGCAAACGCAGACCGCACGAGCTCCATGTGCTCGCTTTGAACGTGGCGCCAGGCCGCGAAGTACCCGTCGCCGGCCTCCTCTGGCAGCACGCGGTTCAC
>DATACN010000120.1:0-7593 GCA_036258995.1 Thermoleophilaceae bacterium
CGCCGTTGCTCATGTCGCCACCAGCGTGCCCACTCGCTCGCCGCAAACTATCCGGTCGATGTTGCGCTCGTCGTCCATGTTGAAGACGTAGATGGGCAGGCCGTTGTCCATGCACAGCGAGAGAGCCGTCGAGTCCATCACCCCCAGGCGCTGCTCGATCGCCTCTCGGTGGGAGATCTCGGAGATGAAGCGGGCGTCGGGCACCTTGCGCGGATCGGCCGTGTAGACGCCCTCCACGCCGTTCTTTGCCATCAGGATCGCCTCGGCGTGGATCTCGAGCGCACGAAGCGCGGCGGCGGTGTCGGTGGTGAAGAAGGGGTTGCCGGTGCCGGCCGCGAAGATCACGATCCGGCCCTTCTCCAGGTGGCGCATGGCCCGGCGCCGGATGTATGGCTCCGCGACCTCGGAGATCGTGATGGCGGACTGCACGCGGGTGACCGCGCCGTCCTTCTCCAGGGCGTCCTGGAGGGCCAGCGCGTTCAGCACCGTGGCCAGCATCCCCATGTAATCGCCGGTGGCGCGGTCCATCCCCTCGGCCGCCCCGGCCATGCCGCGGTAGATATTGCCGCCGCCCACGACGATGGCGATCTCGACGCCCCGGTCGGCCACGTGCCTGACCTGGGCGGCGATCGCCGCGATCCTGTCGGCGTCGGCGCCGTAGGCCAGGTCGCCCATCAGAGCCTCGCCCGAGAGCTTCAGCAGGACGCGGCCGAAGGCGGGGGTCGATCCGTCGAGGTCCTGCGTCACTCCTCCCCGATCTGGAAGCGCACGAAGCGCCGGATCACCACGTTCTCCCCCGTCCCGGCAGCGACCTCGGCGCGCAGCTCCTCGATCGTCTTGCCGCCGTGCTTCTCCTCGTTCACGTGGCGCTGGCGAAGCAGCACCACCTCCTCGAGCCACTTGCGCATGCGGCCATCGGCGATCTTCTGCTGTACGTCCTCGGGCTTGCCGTCGGCGGCCGCCTGCTCGCGGAAGATGCGCAGCTCTGCCTCGTGCACGTCCTCGGGCACGTCCTCCTCGGCCACGTAGTTCGGCGCGGCGGCTGCCACGTGGATCGCGATGTCGCGGGCGAACTCCTGAAACTGCTCGGTACGCGCCACGAAGTCGGTCTCGCAGTCGACCTCCACGAGCACCCCGATCTTGCCGGTGGCGTGGATGTAGCTCGTGACGACGCCCTCCGTCGCCACCCGCCCTCCTCGCTTGGCGGCCTGCGCCTGGCCCTTCACGCGAAGGATCTCGACGGCGCGGTCGATGTCCCCGCCCGCCTCCTGCAGGGCGGCCTTCGAGTCCATCATCCCGGCGCCGGTGCGGTCGCGCAACGCCTTCACGTCCTTGGCGGAGATGGCGGCCTCCACGCTCAGCTCTCCTCGTCGGGCGCGAAGGAGCGCCGCTCGCGCGGCGCCGCCTCGGCCGGAACCGGCTGAGCGGGCTCGTCGGGCGAGAAGCCGGCCTCCTCGGCCTCGCGCCGGGCGCGTTCCTCGGCCTCGCGGCGCTCCTGCTCCTCGGCCTCCTGGCGCGCACGCTCCTCGGCCTCGCGGCGCTCCTGCTCCTCGCGCTCGAGCCGGGCCTGCTCCTCCTGGCGGCGGAACGTCTGCGCTCGCTCGGCGGCGACGTCGGCCACCGCGTCGATGACCAGCTTGCAGGACCGGATCGCGTCGTCGTTGCCCGGGATCACGTAGTCGACCGGATCCGGGTCGCAGTTGGAGTCGACCAGGCCGATGATCGGGATCTTGAGCCGGGCGGCCTCCCTCACGGCGATCTCCTCGGTCTTCAGGTCGGCGACGAACATCGCATCCGGCACCCGCTGCATGTCGCGGACGCCGCCGAGGTTGATCTCGAGCTTGTCGCGCTCTCCCTCCGCCGCGATTCGCTCGCGGGTCGGCAGCAGGTCGAGCGTGCCGCCCTCGGTCCACTCGGTCAGCTCGTGCAGGCGCTTGATGCGCTTGGAGATCGTCTGGAAGTTCGTCAGCAGCCCGCCCAGCCAGCGCTGGTTCACGTAAGGCATTCCCGCGCGCTCCGCCGCCTCCTTGATCGCGTCGCGCGCCTGCTTCTTGGTCCCAACGAAGAGGATCTTGCCGCCGCGGCCGGCGAGCTTGCCGGCGAACTCCTGCGCCTCCGCGAGCAGCCGCTCGGTCTTCTGGAGGTCGATGATGTGGATCCCGCCGCGCTCGCCGAAGAGGTAGCGGCGCATCTTCGGGTTCCAGCGGCGCGTCTGGTGGCCGAAGTGGACGCCGGCCTCCAGCAGCTCCTTGATCGTTACCTGAGCCAACTTCCTGCTCCCTTGTCTCGCTCGTGCTTCAGCCGCCGTGCCGCGGACGCGGACCCGGTCGACACCGGGCAGGGCCGCGCGCGACCCGGCGGGATCGCTTTCAGTGGGCGGAAAGAATAGTGGGGCCGGACCACCGGAGGTAGGGGAAGGGAGGGCCGGCCCCGTAGCTGAAACGAAGCCTCCGCCGCGAACTTGCGGTATCCCTCCCCGGGATGGCCGGCAGGATCGTCGGAGAGGAGATGCGCGCCTACTACGATCGGCGCGCTCCCGGTTACGACGACTGGTGGTTCGGCACGGGCGGATTCGCCGCGCGGGAGCGCCCGGGCTGGTTCGACGAGGTCGACCGGCTGTTCGAGGTCGTGAGGTCGCTTTCCCCCGCGAAGGTGCTGGACGTGGCCTGCGGCACCGGCTACCTGACCCGCCACCTGGCGGGCGAGGTCACGGGCATCGACCAGAGCCACGCGATGGTGGCGATCGCGGCGGAGCGCCTGCCGGGCGCCCGCATCGTGCGGGGCGAGGCTGTCCCGCTTCCCTTTCCGGCCGGCTCCTTCGACCGGGTCTTCACCGGCCACTTCTACGGGCACCTGCTCGAGCACGAGCGCCGGGCCTTTCTCGGCGAGGCCCGCCGGGTGGCCGGCGAGCTCGTCGTCGTGGATTCCGCGGTCCGCGACGACACAGCCGACGGCTGGCAGGTGCGCGAGCTCGGGGACGGCTCGCGCCACCGCGTCTACAAGCGCTTCTTCACGGCCGAGGGGCTCGCCGACGAGCTCGGAGGCGGGCGGGTCCTCCACGACGGAGACTGGTTCGTGGCCGTGGCCAGCCCGGCGCCCGCCGGGCCGGAAAAGGAACGAGGCGGCTGAAAAGCCGCCTCGTTCTATGTCTCAGTCCCCGTCTGGCCCTCCGGAGACTGGCTCCCGTTTCGCTACGTCGAGTATGGGACGCAGGTCCACGGGTGGTTTGGACTCGCAGGACAGCCATTCCCCGCTGGAAGGATGGCTAAACATCAACTTAAAGCTGTGCAGGAATTGCCTCTCGAGGCCGAGCCTGCGGCCGCATTCCCGCCCGCCGTAGCTTGGGTCTCCGCAGACCGGATGGCCGATCGCCGCCAGGTGGGCCCTGATCTGGTGGGTGCGCCCGGTTTCGAGCCTCACCTCCAGCAGCGAGGTGCGCGGAAACCGCTCCACCACGCGAAAGTGCGTCACCGCCCGGCGGGGCCGGTCGCTGCGGGTCGAGACCACCGTCCGCCGGGCGCGGTCACGCCCGAGCGGGGCCTCGATCGTGCCCTCGTCGGCCTCGGGATGGCCGCTCACGAGGGCCAGGTACTCGCGGCGGATCTCGCGTCGTCGCATCATCCGCGTCAGCGCCGCGTGGGCCGCCTCGGTCTTGGCCACCACCATCAGTCCCGAGGTGTCGCGGTCGAGCCGGTGCACGATGCCGGCCCGCTCGGGATCGACGCCACCGGCGGCGGTGCCGGCGAGCGCCCCGGCCAGCGTGGGGCCGCGATGACCCGGCGCAGGGTGGGTCACGACCCCGGCGGGCTTGTCCACCACGAGCAGGTGCTCGTCCTGGTACACGACCTCGAACGCGACCGGAGCGGCGGCCTCGGAGTCTTCGCCGGCGGGCTGCGCCTCCACCACCTCGCCGGCCGACACGCGCCAGCTTCGGCGCCGGGGAGCCCCGTCCACGGTGACGGCCCCGGCATCGATCAACCGCTGCGCCGCGGCCCTCGAGGCGATCTCGGGCGCCCGGGCCAGGAAGGCGTCGAGCCGCTCGCCGGCCTGGTCCCGCTCCACTTGCAGCTTCACGCCTGCCGCGGCCTCTCGAGCACGTAGAGCAGGCCGAGGACGCCGATCACGATCGAGGTGTCGGCGAGGTTGAAGGCAGGCCACG
Source organism: Thermoleophilaceae bacterium (assembly GCA_036258995.1). Taxonomy (GTDB): domain Bacteria; phylum Actinomycetota; class Thermoleophilia; order Solirubrobacterales; family Thermoleophilaceae; genus DATACN01. The sequence goes on from DATACN010000120.1 coordinate 4,160, forward strand.
CGACGGGGTCGATGAAGTCGATCACCGCTCCGTCCCGGGCCCGGTCGGCCAGGTTGCCGAGCGCCCCTCCGATCAGCATCCCCACGGGCAGCCACAGCCCCGGGCGGCCGAGGTTGAAGGCGAAGAAGAGCACCAGCACGGTCAGTGAGGCCCCGATCAGAAGGCCGACGAGCACGCCGCCGCCCTCCAACACCCCGAATGCGACCCCGGTGTTGCGCGAGTTCGTGAAGTCCAGCCCGAAGAACACGTTCTCGCTCTCGCCGCGGCCGATCGAGGCGATGGCGATCTGCTTGGTGGTCTGGTCGAGGGCCACCACCACTCCGGCGGTCGCGACGGCTCGCGCCAGGCCGCGCGCCTTCGCGCCCATGTCAGCCCCGGATGATTCCGGAGACGATGCCGCCCACGATCAGGAGCACGAAGGTGGCGACGATGGGGCTCAGGTCGAGCGCCCCGGGGCCCATCCGAAGCGGCGGGATCACGCGGCGGAACAGGTTCAGGTAGGGGTCGGTCACGTCGCTGACGAACGTGAGCACCGCGTTCAACACGCGGTTGTAGGGCATCCGCGGAATCCAGCTCATGATGATCCGGATGAAGATCAGCACGAGATAGACCAGGACCAGCGTGTCGACGTACTGCGCCACGTCCGCGCGGCTGACGGCGCTGAGCGGGCTCATCGCGTGGCCTCCACCACCGTGTCGACGGCGGCCCGGCACAGGTCGCGCATGCCGCCGTCCTCGAGCGTGAGCAGGCCCTTCTCGGTGACCCCGCCCGGGGTGGCGACGCGCCGCCGCAGGTCGGCGGTGTCCAGCTCGTGCCGTTCGAGCCATGCCGCCGTACCGGCCATGGTCTCCACGGCCATGCGGCGGGCGTCGACGGGCTCGAGGCCGTGGGCCGCCCCGGCCTCGGCGAACGCCTCGGCCACGAGGGCCACGAAGGCGGGGCCGCAGCTCATCACGGCCATCGCGGGCTCGAGCAGTGCCTCGTCGGCCAGCGGGATGACGGTGCCCGCCCGTCCGAACAGCTCGAGCACCTCCTCCTCGGGCCCTTCGGAGGCGGCGCTCCCCGCCGCGTAGCAGAGCACCCCCCGGCCGACCTCAACCGCCAGGTTGGGGATGAAGCGGTAGACCGGCACGCCGGGATAGGCGTGCTCGAGTCGATCGGTGGTGGTCGCCGCGAGGATGGAGATCACGCCGCGCGCCTTCCCGCCGACCTGCTCGGCTACCTCCGTGAGCTGGGCCGGCTTGTGGCACAGCACCACGAGATCGGCCAGCTCGGCGACCTCCGCGTTGGACGGGACGGGTTCGCCGCCGACGGTCTCCGCCAGCACCTGCGCACGATCCGGGTCGATGTCCGACACGACGACCGGCTCGCCCAGCCCGCGGGCGAGGGCAAAGGCCATGTTCCCCGCCCCGATGAACCCGAGCTTCATCCGCGCCGGAGCTTATCCGGGCGGGTCGCTAGCTCTGGTTGAAGAAACCCTTCTCGATGAGCCTTGCGCGCTCTTCCGCCGAGACCTCGACGTTGCGCGGCGTCAGCAGGAAGACCTTGTCGGCGATCCGCTGCATGCCGCCGTCGAGCGCGTAGGTCAGGCCCGAGGAGAAGTCGATCAGCCGCTTCGAGAGGTCCGTGTCGGTGCCCTGGAGGTTCAGGATCACCGGGATCGAGTCCTTGTACTGGTCGGCGATCTGCTGGGCGTCGTTGAAGCTCTTCGGCACGACCAGGTGCACCTGCAGCTCGCTGCCGGTGCTTCGGCCGTTGCCGCCGACCGACTTGAGCACGCGGGTCTCGCGGCCCCGGGGCTCGTCGGCGAAGATGTCGTCGAAGTCGTCGCGGCGGCGGCGCTGGAGGCGCCGCACGTTCGGACGCTCGCGGTAGCGGTCCTCGAGCTCGGCCTCCGGCTCGGCGTCGGGAACCGCCTCGTAGCGAGGATCCTCTTCCTCGGCCAGGCCGAAATAGACGAGTGCGCGATGCCAGCTGTCCCTAAGAGCCATAGCTGCGTTCCAGTTCGCCCATAAGGCGGAAACTCCTTGTCGTCACAGTGTACGGCCGTGAAACCGCGAGAGTTCCAGGTCCTTCGCCAGATACCCGGAGGCGGAAGCCTCACTCTGGCCGGCGAGGAAGTCGGTGACGGAACGCCGATCGTGCTCGCCCACGGGCTCAGCGCGACCCGCCGCAACGTCGTGCAGGGCTCCCGCCACCTGGCCCGCCGCGGCTACCGCCTGATCTCCTACGACGCCCGCGGTCACGGGGCCTCCTCCCCCGCTCCCGATCCCGCGGCGTACGAGTACTCGAACCTGGTCGGCGACCTCGAAGCCGTGCTGGCGGACCTGGAGCTCGAGCGGCCGGTGCTGGTAGGCAGCTCGATGGGCGCCGCCACGGTCATGACCTACGCGCTCGAACACTCCGACCGGGTACCCGCCCTGGTCCAGATCACGCCCGCCTACAACGGCGCCGGGCGCACGGCGGAGCCGGTCGAGTCCGACGACTGGGAGAAGCTGGCCACGGCGCTGGACGAGGGCGGCGTCGAGCGCTTCGTGGAGGTCGCGCAACCCGACGACCTGCCCGAGCGCTGGCGCGAGGTGTCGAAGGAGGCCACCCGACAGCGGCTGGAGCGCCACGAGAACATCGAAGCCGTGGCGGCGGCCCTACGGGTCGTGCCGTACTCGCAGGCCTTCGACGGCCTCGACGAGCTCGAGTCGCTCGAGGTCCCGACCCTGGTGGTGGGCGCCCGCGACGAGGCCGACTGGCTGCACCCGCTCGAGATCGCCGAGGAGTACGCCCGCCGCCTCCCGCGCGGAGAGCTGGTCGTGGAGGACGACGACGAGCCGCCCATCGCCTGGCAGGGCGCCCGGCTGTCGGGCGTGATCGGTGACTTCCTCGAGCGCAACGGGGTCGCGCCTCAGCCGTAGAGCACGGAGCCCAGGCGAACGATCGTCGCCCCCTCCTGCGCCGCCACCTCGTAGTCCTGGCTCGTGCCCATCGACAGCCGTTGAAGGCCGTGCTCGCTTGCCAGCTCGGCCAGGCGGGCGAAGTAGCGGCGGCTCTGCTCGGGGTGCTCGGTGAAGGGCGGCATCGTCATCAGACCCGAGACCGGCACCGGGCAGCTCTCGATGTAGCCGCCGAGGTCGGCCTCCGCGATGCCCTCCTTGGATTCCTCGCCGGCCAGGTTGACCTGGATCAGCACCTCCCTGGCCGGGTTTTGCTCCAGCCGGCGCAGCGCCGAGGCTGAGGCGATCGAGTGGATCAGGCGCACGTTGGGCGAGATGTCCTTGAGCTTGCGGCTCTGGACCGCGCCGATGAAGTCCCACTCGAACAGGTCGCGGTGGCGCTCCTGCTTGGCCAGCAGGTCCTGGGCGCGGTTCTCCCCCACGAGCCGGATCCCGGCCTCGGCCAGTGCGGGCAGATCGTCGGCGTCGACGTATTTCGTGGCCGCG
>DATACN010000121.1:0-4702 GCA_036258995.1 Thermoleophilaceae bacterium
CATCATGTAGCCGAACGCGTAGGGCATCACCTCGCGCAGGTCGCACCAGGCGCTGAAGACGCCGGCGTAGGCGGGCGCGCCGACAGAGCGGTTGAAGTAGGCACCCTCGATCCCGCAGGTCAACCCGAGGATGAAGGCCAGGCCCCAGATCACGATCGCCGAGCCGAGGATCAGGATGCCGGCCTGGCGCAGGGCCTCGCCGAAGAAGCGGAAGACCTTGCCGGTAAAGACGTGGGCGACGACCTGCGCGCAGAACTTGCAGATGTCGCCGAAGTTCTCGATCCAGTCGCGCGGAACCGACAGCCAGGTGCGTCCCATTACTTGATCACCGAGATCTCGGGATGGGTCGCCAGCAGCGTCTGCGTGAAGACGTAGTTGAACGCGAACACGGCGAGGAAGGTGATCACCACGCCCTGGTTCACGGCTCTGCCCACGCCTTCCGCGCCTCCGGACGCGGTCATCCCCTTGTAACAGGCGATGATCGCGATGATCGCCCCGAAGATCGTGGTCTTCACGACCGAGCCCCAGAGGTCCGTCACAGACGCGTTGTTCAGCAGCGTCGCGAAGAACGGCCCGAGCGGGGCGTCGAAGCTCAACGTCGCGAGGACGCCGCCGAAGATGCCGAAGATCAGCGCGTAGATGTTGAACAGGCCGGTGACGACCATAAGCGCCAGGAAGCGCGGCACGACGAGGTTCTTGATCGGGTCGACGCCGAGCACCTGCAGCGCGTCGAGCTCCTCGCGGATCTTGCGCGCGCCCAGGTCGGCGGTGATGGCCGTGCCGCCGACGCCGGCCAGGATGATCGCTGACGCGATCGGGGCGAACTCGCGGATCGAGGCCAGCACGAAGAAGCCGCCCAGGCGGTCGATGGCTCCGAACAGCACCAGGAAGTTGCCCGCCTGGAGGCCCGGCGCGCCGTAGCCGAACGCGATCGTGGTGATCGTCAGCGGGAGCCAGCAGAGCCGCAGCAGGAACATGAACTGCTGCACGAACTCGATCCCGTACGGGTAGGGCGGGCGCAGGGCAGACACGATCGTCTTCCCCGTGAGGATCATCATGTCGCCTACCTGCTCGAGGACGTTCTTCGTCGGCAGGAAGACTTTGTCTGCCGCAGCTCTTACCACTGGCGCTCGCTCCCCTCCTGCCCGGAACACTACGGTATGGAAACCGGGGCTGCCAAGGGGGAACCCGTGGTATGTTCGGCCAGCTTTGGAGGCGAGGAGACGGGCGATCGGATGCGCCGTCGCCATGCTCGTTCTGGGCGGGTGCGGTGGCACGAAGACGCAGGACGAGAACGAGCCTGAGGGGAACTTCCCGCTCGAGGTCGTGGACGCGAGCTTCCCGGGCGAGCAGAAGCTCGCGAAGCGGTCGGACCTGCGGATCACCGTGCGCAACGCGGGCTCCGAGACGGTGCCCAACGTGGCCGTCACGGTCAACGGACTGACACAGCGTCGCGACGACCCCGACCTGGCCGATCCGGAGCGCCCGATCTTCGTGATCAACGGCGTCCAGACCGACATCGGCGGCCTGCCGGAGGCGAAGGAGGCCGCGCCGCGCGGCTGCGACACGGCCTACGTGAACACCTGGGCCTGCGGCCCGCTACGGCCGGGACGCGAGCGGACCTTCCGCTGGAGCGTGACGGCGGTGGAAGCCGGCGACTACACGGTCTCCTACCGCGTGGCCGCCGGCCTGGACGGCAAGGCCAGGGCGATCCCCTCGAGCGGCAGACTGACCGGCAACTTCAGGGGAACGATCTCCGACGAGGCGCCGGACACGCGCGTCGCCGACGACGGCAAGACCATCATCCGCGGGACGCGCTAGCGGTCCTCCGCTCGTATCCCGCGCAGCGCTCCACCGGCAGCCGAGGGTACTTCGGATAGAGCTGCGGCTCGGTCTTCGACCGCTCGCACATGGAGAAGGTGCTGCCGCGCGTGTTGTGGATGAGCCGCTGGTGGCGGCAGCTGTCGCAGAGCCCGGCCTTCACTCGAGCACGAAGACGTGGATATGTCGGTGTGAAGCGCGCTTCTCGTACCGCGCGAAGCCCGGGTACACGGTCAGGGCGTGATCCCAGATCCGCTGCCGCCGCTCGCCGTCGACTTCTATCGCTCGGAAGCGCCGCCGCTCGCCGTCGACCGCCACCTCGCCCTCGGGGTTGGCCAGCAGGTTGTGGCACCAGGCGGGATGCTTGTCACCCCCGTAGTTGGACGCGATCACGGCCAGGCCCTCGGGGCTCGGCAGCCCGAGCACAGGCACCGTCCTTCGCTTGCCGCTGCGGGCCCCGGTCGTCGTGAGCATCGCGACGGGCAGGCCAGACAGGGCGGACGAGAGCATGAAGCGCCCTTGCGATCGCCTGTAGAGCGCTTTGTCCACGCGGTGCGCGACCCGCACGAACAGCCACGACCCCGGCCCGCTGGAGGCGAAGCGCCGTAGCGCCCGCTGGGCGGCGTTCGCACGGTCGTACTCCATGCCGCGGCGAGCCTACCGCTGCTCGCGCTCGGCGATCTCCTCCAGGCGCTCGTGGCGGTCGACTCCCAGCGCTGACCGGCGGGCTACGCCTATGCGCGCCAGGCGGTAGCGCTTGATCGGCGGCGCCGTGGCGCCGTCCGACCCGGAGCCGTTTCGGCTCGGCTCCGGCACGAGCTTGTAACGGGCGATCGAGTCGGCGGACCTCATACGCGTATGTTCGACGGGTCCATTTGCAGGCACTTTGGCCCAGCGTCCAAAGTTCACGCCCGCAATATCGACTCCGTGTCGGGGCTAGCATCGGCCCATGAGCGATCTGCCCATGGTCAACATCCACGCGCCGGCGGGCTTCGATCGCCGGATCGGACTCGACTCGTGAGCCAGCTGGTATTCGACGAGCAGGCCGCCGCGGCGATCGAGGCCATGTACCGGATCGGCGACGCCGAGCGGCGGCGGGGCCTGGTACGGGCGGCGCTCCGCGCGCAGCCCGGCGAGCGGATCCTCGACGTCGGCTGCGGGCCGGGCTTCTACGTCGCGGAGCTGCTCGACGAGGTCGGCGAGCGCGGCTCGGTGGTTGGGCTGGACTCAAGCGCGCCAATGCTCGAGCTCGCTCGCAGGCGCTGCGCCGGGCGCGAAAACGTCGACTTCCATGAGGCCGACGCCGTCGGACTGCCCGGCGGCGACGCGGACTTCGACGCCGCACTGAGCGTGCAGGTCATGGAGTACGTGCCCGACTTGGAGTCGGCCCTCGCCGAGCTTTCGCGGGTGCTGCGGCCTGGCGGGCGCGTCCTGATCTGGGACATCGACTGGTCGACGTTGTCGATTCAGTCCATGGACGAGGCCCTTACTGAGCGCGTGCTCCGAGCCTGGGACGAGCACCTCACGCACAGGTCGCTGCCGCGGACGCTCGCGCGGAGGCTGCGAGCCGCCGGGTTCGAGTCCGTCGGCGTTCAGGCACACGCGTTCGCCACCCCGGCGCTCGACCCGGAGACCTATGGGGGCTCGCTAGTCCCGTTCATCGCCGGCTTCGCGGGCGGGCGCGACAGCGTCAGCGGAGAGGAGGCCGCGCGCTGGCTGGCCGAGCAGCGCGAGCTCGACGAGCGCGGCGAGTTCTTCTTCGCGGTCACCCAGTTCTGCTTTACGGGTGTGAAGCCGCCCGGCTAGCGAGGAAGCCGCGGCGCGATGATGCGGTAGGCCTTGAGTCCGAGGCCCAGGCGCTCGCGGTCCTCCGAGGTGAGGGGGTCGAGGCCTGTCAGCTCCTTGACCCGCTCGAGCCGGTAGCCGACGGTGTGGCGATGCGCGTGGATCGCCTGGGCCGTCTGGTTCATGTTGCAGTTGTTGGCGAGGTAGGAGTCGAGCGTGCCGACGAGGTCGGTGGAGTACTGCTCGTCGTAGGCCACGAGGCGCGAGACCGTGTCCTCGTAGAAGCTGCGCACCTCCTCGGGGTGGCTTGCCATCACGCGGAACAGGAGGCGGTAGGTGCCGCCCTCGATTCCCTGCTCGGGCGGGCCGCCGCCGTTGCGGGAGACCGAGAGGACGAGCTCGGCCTCGTCGAGGGCGCGGCCGGCGCTCGCCGGGTCGGTGTAGGCGGAGGAGAGCCCGGCCGCTCCCTGCCGGCCCAACCGGTTCGCGAGCGCCCGGGCCTCCTCCATGCTGCCGGGCAGGAGCGCCAGTACCCGCCCGTCCACGACCTGCGCGAGCGCACCGGGGCGCTCGCTCGCGATCGCGGCCAGGATCCGCCCGGGGGCGCGCTCGCCCGGGTCGGCGCAGAGGGCCACGAACCCCCCGCTCAAGTCGCAGCCGAGGCGGGCCGCTCGGCGCGTCACGTCAGCGGCCTCGAGCTCGTCGCGGCTTCGCAACTCCTCGAGGAACGCGCCACGCAGGGTCTGCTCGGTCTCGTCGCGGGCCTCGGCGACCGCCACCTCGGTCAGCGCCGCGATCGCCGCCACGTGCAGGTACTCGCCCGCGTCGCGCCCGCCGCGGCCCAGCAGCAGCACGGCGCCGAGGTCCTGGCCACCCGAGGCGATCGGCACCTCGGCGGTCACCTCGGCAGGCCGATCGGGCCGCCCGCCGGCCAGCTTCGCCGCCACGTAGCGCTCGTAGGGCGCCCAGGCCTCGACCGGCGTGCCGAGCCGCGGCACGACCACCGCCACCGGCGCACCCGCATGGCCCGAGGCGATCTCGGCCACGCGCTCGAGCCCATCGCCCCCCACGACGGCGCCCACCATTTCCAGGTGGG
>DATACN010000122.1:0-5411 GCA_036258995.1 Thermoleophilaceae bacterium
GCCGAGCTCGACCCGGGAATGGGCGCGCTCCAGGCGCGACGGGCAGCGCTCGACGGCATCCAAGGACTCGCGGAGCAGTGCGAGGCCGGCCTCGCCGCCCTCGACCAATCCGAGCGTCCGGAGCGCCACGCCAATCGCCCGGGGCAGTCCGATCCGGCGGGCGTCCTCGAGCTCGGACTCGGCCAGGCGGCGGGCCTCCGCCCGGTCCTCGGTGGCCAACGCGAGGGCAAGAGCGGTGCGCCAGGGGTAGTAGTTCGGGTTGACGCACCCGAGCGCGTCGAAGACATCGCCGGCCGCCCGTAGGGCCTCGATCGCGCCGGCGACATTCCCGTCGGCCAGACGCGACCGCCCGCGGGCCTCCAGGAGAAGCGCACTGTTCAGGGTGGGGGCCATTGCCGCCGACATCTGCTCGTCCTCCGCGATCTCGCGAAAGTCGTCGAGTCCCGGCCGCTCGCTGAAGCAATCGGTCGCCCACCACGCGAGCGTCGGCATGACGAACACCTGCCCGCGCTCGCGGACCAGATCCAGCGACGCGCGCAGGTCGGACTCGGCGGCGGCGAGGTCGCCGCGGCGCGAGGCGATCGCGCCGCGATGGCCGACGGCGAGTGCGAATCCGACAACGGAGCCGCGCGAGCGCGCCTCACGCTCCACCTGCTCGGTGATGGCCTCGGCGCGGTCGAGCTCGTCGACGCCGAGCAGAGCCATCAAAGCCTGTCCGAGGATCGGCGAGTCGAGACCCTCCTCGGCGAGGAAGCGGCCCCCGTCGAAACCGCGCTCCACCAGAGCCACAACGTCGGCCGGCTCACCGCGGTTCTCGGCGAGCGCGGCCAGGAGGAGCGTCAGCGGGCGCCCCGCCGGGCCACCGGTCTCGGCCGCGCGCCGCAGTTCGGGGAGGCGGGGATCGAGCTGCTCGACGAGCCGAGCATCGTAGGCGGACGTTCCGGCCCACATCACCCGGAGCCGCAGCTCGAGATCGGCGTCCCGCCCGGCCAGCTCGTCGAGCGCGGCTTCGGCGAGCGCCGCCGCCGGGTCCCACTGCCCGACGTATACGAGGACCTGCACCAGGTCCGACGCGACCCGCGCCCGGTGGAGCGGGTCCTCGCTGAGCCGGTGGGACTCCTGGAGATGCTCAACCGCGGACGGATCGCGCGTCAGCGTCTCTGCCGCAGCGAGCTCGTGGAGGACTTCGGCACGCGGCCCGGACTCGGGCACCGCCGCGAGCCCGGCTCGCAGGTACGCGACGGCCGTCTCGGTAGCACCGCGGGCCAGTGCGCCCGCGGCGGCAGCTCGGAGCCGCTCGACGGCCCAGGTATCGGACCGCGGCCGGGCGAGCAGGAGCTGTGCCGCTACCTGGTCGAGGTCGGCGCCGGCCGAGAAGAGCATGCGAGCCGCCTCGGCATGTCGTTCGGAGCGCTCGGCCGAGGGGATGTCCTGGTAGATCGACGTGCGGACGACGGGGTGCACGAAGAAGAATCGCTCACCACCGGTGACGATCGCGGCACGTTCGAGCGTGGCGGCGGCCTCGGCAACGGTGGAGCCCTCGAGGCCGGCCAGCCTGCCGGCCTGGTGCAGCGCGGCCCCGTCGCCGAGGATCGAGAGCGCCTGAGCGAGCTCCAGAGCGCCCGGGCTCAACGCGGTCAGGCGCCGCAGAAGCAGCCGCGAGATCCCCTCGGCGCCCAGCCCGCGGACCTCGGAGGCCGCCTCGGGCCCCGCGCCCACCCCCCGCCGGCTCATCTCGGATAGAAGCGAGCGCAGGTAGAACGGATTCCCGCCGGTCAGCTCGAGGCAGGTGTCCACGAGCTCCGGGTGCGGACCCTCGCCGAGCTCGTCGCGAATCAGCTCGGCCACCCCTTCGGGTGTGAGGGGCGGCGGCCGGACGAGGCGCACTCCGGGCTCAGTGGCGATCTCTCTCACCAGCCTCTGGTCCGTCGCCGTCTCCGCCGGCCGGAGCGCGCCGCACAGCAGAACCGGCAGGCCCTCGAGCCGCCGCGCGAGGAAGCTGAGGAACCGAAGCGAGGGCCCATCCGCCCAGTGCACGTCGTCGACGCAGAGGTGCAGCGGTTGCAGCGCGGCCAGGGCCACGGTGAGCCAGTAGAGCCCGTAGAGGGTCGTGTAGTCGGGATCGCCCGGCGGGCCTTCGCGAATCTGCTCCGGAAGGATCACGTGCCGGGCATGACCTGCGGCGCCTCGGAATATCCGCTCCCGCTCATGCCGGTTCATGCCGGCCACGGTCGGCTCGAACAGCTGGCGAACCACGCCGAAGGGAAAGTCGCGCTCGAGCTCGGACCCGGTCGCGGTCAGCACGCCCATGCCACGGTCCTCGGCGATCTCCCGGGCCGCCGCCAACAGCCGCGTCTTGCCGATCCCGGCCGGTCCCTCGAGGAAAGCGATCCCGCCCCGGCCGCCCGCCGCGGCGTCGATGAGCGAGAGCAGCGTCTGCAGCTCCTGCTCGCGGTCGACAAGCCCGTGGAGCGCCAACATCAGCCCCGAGCGGCACTCTAACCGGCTAGAGCGATCAGGTCCGGTCGATCCGGATGCGCACGCCCTTGCCGTCGCCGGCGCGGGCGGCCGGCATCAGCGCCTGGCCGGGCGGCTCGTAGCGCACCAGCTCGGCCTTGAACGAGCGCCGCACGCGCTCCAGCTCGGCCTCGAGCTCCTGCTGGACGCGGGCTGCCTGGCGCTCGAAGGCCCGCATCCGGCGCTTCATCCGCTTCATCTCCTCCTCGAGCTCGAAGACCCTCTCGACGCCGGCCAGGTTCATGCCGAGCTCACTCGTGAGCTCTTGGATCCGGCGCAGCCGGTCGACGTCCTCCTGTGAGTAGAGGCGCGTGTTCTTCGGCGAGCGCTTGGGAGTGATCAGCCCGCGCTGCTCGTAGATGCGCAGCGTCTGCGGATGCATGCCGGCCAGCTCGGCCGCGACCGAGATCATGTAGACGCCGCGGGTGGGATCGGTCTCGTCACTGCTCGCCACGGCCTACCTCCTTCCGGTCAGCAGTCGCTCGCGGGGGTTGCCGTCCATCAGGGACGCCAGCTCGTCGACGGCCTCGCGCTGCTCGCGGGACAGCGAGCGCGGCACGTCGATGGCCAGGCGGTAGTGGATGTCGCCGCGGCCGCGGCCGCCCAGCCGGGGCGGGCCCTCGCCGCGCAGCCGCTGCACGGTGCCGTGCTCGGTGCCCGGGGGGACGCGGATGCGCTTGGTGGAGTTGAGGGTGGGAACCTCGATCGTCGCTCCGCGGATGGCCTCCGGGATCGTGATTGGCACCTCGACCTCGAGGTTGTCGCCCTTGCGCGTGAACAACGGAGACTCCGCGACGCGCGTGACCACGTACAGGTCCCCCGCAGGTCCGCCGCGCGGCCCGGCTTCGCCCTTGCCGGCCAGGCGCACTCGGCTGCCGTCGCGTACGCCCGGCGGGATGTTCACCCGGTAGCGCTTGACCTGGCGCGTGCGGCCGGTGCCGGTGCAGGTGCCGCAGGGCTCCTTGATCTCGGTGCCCGTGCCGCCGCACTGGCGGCACGGCTGCGAGATCGAGAACAGGCCCTGCGACTCCGACTCGACGCCCCGGCCCTGGCAGCGGCTGCAGACCGTCGGACTCGTGCCCGGCTTGGCTCCGGTGCCGTGACAGGTGGGGCAGGGGGCCGAGAGCGGGACCGTGACCGGGACCTGCGCGCCCTCCATTGCCTGGTCGAACGAGACGTGCACGTCGGTCTCGAGGTCGCGCCCGCGCTCCGGACGGTTCTGCGCGGTGCGGCCGCCGCGCACCCCTCCGCCGCTGAACAGGTCGGAGAGGATGTCGCCGAACCCGCCGCCGAACCCGCCGCGGAAGGCGCCGGGGTCGAACCCGCCGCCGAAGATTCCGCCGCCTGAGTCGTAAGCCCTGCGCTTGTCCGGATCGGACAGCACCGAGTAGGCCTCCTGGACCTCCTTGAAGCGCTCCTCGGCGCCCGCGTCACCCGGATTGCGGTCCGGGTGGTACTTGCGCGCGAGCTTGCGGTAGGCCTTCTTGATCTCGTCGTCGGACGCCTTGCGGTCGACGCCGAGCACGTTGTACGGGTCGGTGACGGTTGCCATGGGCCTAGGCGGAGACCACCACTCGCGCCGGACGCAGCACGGTTCCGTTCGTCTTGTAGCCCTTCTCGACGACGTCCACGACCTTGCCGGGCTCGGTGCCGTCGGCCGGTCGGGTCGAGAGCGCCTCGTGCAGGGTCGGGTCGAACGCCTCCCCGGCCGGATCGAACTGCTCGACGCCGTTGCGCTCCAGCACCGCGATCAGCTCGGAGTGCACGAGGCGAACGCCTTCTGCGAGGTGCTGCTCGTCCTCCCCGGCGGATGCCAGCGCGCGCTCGAGGTTGTCGACGGCCGGCAGCAGCTCGCGCACGAGTCCGCTCTTAGCGCGCTCGCCCGCGGCCACCGCCTCCTTGGCAGCCCGCTTGCGGTAGTTCTCGAAGTCCGCCTGCGTGCGCTTGGCCAGGTCGAGGTACTCGTCACGCTCGCGCTCGGCACGAGCGAGCGGATCTTCGTCGGCTGCGGCCTCTTCCCCGCCCGCCTTCTTCTCGACCGCATCCGAGCGCTCGGTGGCCTCTTCCATATCGGCCTCGTTGGAGGCGTCCTCCTCGCCGCCGGGCTCGCCCGACTCGTCGCGTGAGGTGACCGGGTCTTCGTCGGGGGACGGCGCCCCCTCGACCCGGTCACGCTCCTCGCGCAGCTCCTCACGCACGGCGTCCTCGCCGGGGCCGTTGCGCTCCTGCGCCATCAGCGCTGCTCCTCGCCCTCGACGACCTCGGCGTCGACGACCTCCTCCTCCTCTTCCTCGCCGGCCCCGTCGGCCGAGGCCGCGCCGTTGCCGGCGCCGTCAGGCCCGGACTGGGCCTGCTGTTGCGCGGCCGCGTACATCTGCTCCGAGACCTTGTGCCAGGCGCCCTGGAGCGCCTCGGTCTTGGAGCGGAGCTCGGCCGCGTCCTCGGACTCGAGGTTGTCGCGCACGTCCTTGATCGCCGCCTCGATCTCCGAGCGCGAGCTCTCGTCGACCGAGTCGCCCATCTCCTGGAGCTGCTTCTCGGCCTGGTAGGCGGCGTTCTCGGCCGTGTTGCGGGCCTCGACCAGCTCGCGCTGCTTGCGGTCCTCGTCGGCGTGCGCCTCGGCGTCCTTGACCATCCGCTCGACCTCCTGGTCGGAGAGGCCCGAGCCGGCCTTGATCTCGATCTTCTGCTCCTTGCCCGTGCCGAGGTCCTTCGCCGACACGTTGAGGATGCCGTTGGCGTCGATGTCGAAACCGACCTCGATCTGCGGCACGCCCCGCGGCGCCGGCGGGATGCCTGTGAGCTGGAACTTGCCGAGCGACTTGTTGTACATCGCCATCTCGCGCTCGCCCTGGAGCACGTGCACCTCGACCGACGTCTGGTTGTCCTCGGCG
>DATACN010000123.1:0-8979 GCA_036258995.1 Thermoleophilaceae bacterium
CCGGTCGGCGACGAGGAGGAGTCCGAGTTCGGCCAGTTCATCGCCGACGAGCGCGCCGAGTCTCCCTACGAGCGCGCCGCGGAGATACTCACCAAGGAGGCCCTGCGCGAGGCCCTCGAGAACCTGAGCTACCGCGAGCGCCGGGTGCTGGAGCTGCGCTACGGCCTCGGCGGGGAGCACCCCCGCACGCTCGACGAGGTGGGCCGCACCTTCAACGTCACGCGCGAGCGAATCCGCCAGATCGAGAACCAGTCGCTGAAGAAGCTTCAGAGCCTCGCCGAGGCCCAGAAGCTGCGCGAAGTCGCCTAGCGGCGCCGCACCCGCTCGCAGCGCCTGAGCCGGGCGCTTCTGGAGGCGCTCACCCGGTCACGACCGGGTCCGCAGTCGATCGTCTCGCGGCGACCACCAGCAGCGACGATCCTGTCGTTGCCCGATCCGCCGGAGAAGCTGTCCCTGCCGGGGCCGCCTGTGAGGACGTCGTTGCCGGCCCCACCGAGCAGGCGATCGTTGCCAGTGCCACCCGAGAGTCGATCGCGACCCGACGCGCCGGCCAGACGGTCGCGGCCAGAGCCGCCGGAGAGCCGATCCCGGCCTGAAGCGCCGGAGAGCCGATCGCGGCCGGCGGCGCCGGCCAGGCGGTCGTTGCCGCCGTCGCCCGAGACCCGGTCGTTTCCACGCTCGCCGAAGAGGCAGTCGCTGCCCGCGAGCCCCCTGATCCGGTCGTTCCCGGAAAGACCGCGGATCGTGTCGCCGCCGGCTGTTCCTGTGAGGCGGTCGTTTCGGCGCGTCCCCCGGATCCGGTTGGCACAGGCCGGCGTCGGACTCGCGGGCGTACCAGGCGGCGGTGAGGCGGGCGGCGGGAGCTCGCGCGCGAACCTGGCCACGGCGCTGTCATCCCGTGACGACGAGTACAAGGAGGCTCCGTCGCGGCTGACGACCACCTTCTCCACGCCGGCGAGGCCGTCCGCCGACTGTGCGCAATCGCCGGGCCCCGTGTCGTTGTCGTCGATGCAGCCCGCCGGAGCGAGCGAGCCGCCCAGCCCTCGGTTGAAGCGCACGACCGCCTCGTCCTGGAAGGCGGCCGCGTAGAGCGAGGCTCCGTCGGGGCTGACCTCGACGCCGAAGGCCCCTGCGAGGCCGTCAGTCGACTGGGCGCAGTCGTCGGCTCCCGTGTCGCGGTCGTCGACGCACCCGGCGGGCGACAGCGCGCCGCCCTGGGCGCGGTCGAAGCGGACGACCGCGTGGTCGGTTTCGGTGGCGACGTAGACAGAGCTCCCATCGGGGCTGACCGTCACCGCGCCGGCGCCTTCGAGCCCGTCCGTCGACTGGGAGCAGTCGTCAGGGCTGGTGTCGTTGTCGTCGACGCAGCCGGCGGGGGTCAGCGAGCCGTCGGCTGAGCGGTCGAAGCGGACGACGGCGTCATCGATGGTGGAGACCGCGTAGACGGATGTGCCGTCGGCGCTGACGGCCACGGCCTCAACACCTTCGAGGCCGTCGGCGGATTGGGCGCAATCGTCCGGGCCGGCCGGCGGGTCGTTGTCCTCGACGCACCCGGCCGGCGTCAGCGAGCCGTCCGCGGCGCGGTCGAATCGGACCACGGCGTCATCCGAGGATGAGACCACGTAAACGGAGGCGCCGTCGCTGCTCACCGCCACGAAGCGGGCGCCGTCGAGCCCGTCGCTCGACTGGGCGCAATCGTCGGCTCCCGAGTCGTTGTCGTCGACGCACCCGGCGGGAGTCAGCGAGCCGTCTGGGGCGCGATCGAAACGGACGAGCGCGCCTTCGTTGAACGAGGCCGCGTACACCGACCTGCCGTCAGGGCTCACCGCAACGGAGCGGACGCCCTGGAGACCGTCCGTCATCTGAGCGCAATCGTCGGGGCCTGTGTCGTCGTCCTCGACGCACCCGGCGGGAGCGAGCGAGCCGTCGGGGGAGCGATTGAAACGGGCGATTGCGTGGTCGTCTATGGAGGCTGCGTACACGGAGACGCCGTCCCGGCTGACCGCAAGCCCCGGGCTGTCGCCGAGGCCGTCCGACACCTGGGTGCAGCCATCGAGGCCGGTGTCGTTGTCCTGGACGCAGCCCAGCGGCGTCAGCGCGCCGACGTCCCCGCGCGCGGTGCCCGTCCCCAGCGACAAACCCAAGGCCAAGGCCGCGACTACGGTGACAAAGGCCCTCGCACGGAAAGTCCAGCAGTCGAGTGGAGCGTTGGGCTCGATTCAGCGATCGTACGACGATCCGCTCTGTCCGCGCAACCGGCGGTCCAATCGAACGATCGGGGCTCAAGGCCGGCCCCGGTCGGGTCGATTCTCGGAATATGATCGATATCGACCAGGCCCTCATGCAAGTGATCGAGCTGGAGGGGTCGGACCTCCACCTCAAGGTTCCCTCCAAGCCGATCATCCGACGGCACGGAAAGCTCGAGCCCATCGAGGGTGCCGAGCCGCTCAAGCCCGACGACACCGAGCGGGTGTTCCACCACATGCTCAGCGAGGAGCCGAAGCTCGAGGAGTTTCGCTCCGACCGTGAGGTCGACTTCTCCTACAGCGTGCCGGGCGTGGCCCGCTTCCGCGTGAACGCCTTCGTCCAGCGCGGCTCGATCTCGCTGGTCTGCCGCGCGATCCCCTACGCCGTCAAGACCGCGGAGGAGCTCCAGCTCCCCGCCGTGATCAACGACCTCGCCGACGAGGAGCGCGGCCTGATCCTGCTGACCGGCACCACCGGCTCGGGCAAGTCCACGACGCTGGCGGCGATCATCGACCGCATCAACAGCAACTACCACAAGCACATCGTCACGATCGAGGACCCGGTCGAGTTCCTCCACCGCGACAAGCTGTCGATCATCAACCAGCGCGAGGTCGGCGAGGACACCACCTCGTTCGCCCGCGCCCTGCGCCGCGTGCTGCGCCAGGACCCCGACGTGATCCTGATCGGCGAGATGCGCGACGAGGAGACGGTCCGGACCGCCCTGTCGGCGGCCGAGACCGGCCACCTCGTGCTCTCGACGATCCACACGGTCGACGCCTCCGAGTCGGTCAACCGCATCATCGACTTCTTCCCGGAGGCCGAGCAGCGGCAGGCGCGCGCGATGCTCGCGGGCACGCTCAAGGGCGTCGTCTCACAGCGGCTCGTGCCCAGGCCCGAAGGCAACGGCCGGATCGCGACCTGCGAGATCCTCAGGATGACCGGCCGCGTGCGGGACATGATCCTGAACCCGGACGAGACCGGGAAGCTGCCCGAGGTCATCTCCGAGGGCGCCTTCTACGGCATGCAGACGTTCGACCAGGCTCTGCTGGGCCACGTGCAGAACGGCTTCGTGTCGATGGAGCAGGCGCTCAAGGCCGCCACGCACCCGCACGACTTCAAGCTGCTGGTGGCGTCCGACGGGCAGCGCTCCACCTCGGTGGAGTCGGTCATGGCCGGTGCCGAGACCAACGGCGGCGCCGGCGACCCGGCCGCCGGCTAGCAGTCAGCGGCGGCCGCGCCGCACCACGCGCAGCGGGATGGAGATCCGTCCGCGGATCAGGGTCTCGGCGTTGCGGTAGAAGAGCCGCGCCTCCTCGCCCCGGCGGAACGAGGCCCGCAGGCCGGGCGGCTTGCGCAGCGCGGCGATGCGGGCTGCAAGCTCGCGGATCGAGCGCGGGCTGCGCTCGCCGCCGCCTTCCTCCTCGCCGAGCAGGAAGAAGACCAGCTCGCCCTCGAGCGCCTCGTCGAGCGGGCGCGCGTCGCGGCCCACGATCCGAAGCAGCCGCCGGCCGGGGCTCAGGTCGCGCGGGACCCGCAGCCGTGCGGTCAGCGAGGTACGCGGTCCGCGGCGCAGCCGCAGCCGCAGCCGCACCCGGATGACCTGGCCGGGCCGGACGCGCCGCGGGGCGCTCCCGCGCAGCAGGAACCCCTCCCGCACCCCGCGCTCCACCCCCATGCGCGCGGTCACGCCGGTCACGGTCAGCGGGCTGAAGTCGTAGGAATCGACCAGGCCCAGCGCGGCCTGGGCGTCGGTGAACGGCCCCTCGAGGTCGAAGTACTTGTTGCAGAAGCCGAGCGGCCTGGACCGCTGGCGGATCGAGATCCGCAGGCACAGCGAGCTCGAGATCCGAAGCGGCTCGCTCGCGAGCAGATCGGCCACCGCGCTGCTGATCCCGAGCGAGCCCATCAGGGGCAGGCCCGTGCCGAGATGGTGGGTGCTCTCGTCGGCGACCTGCGAGCTGAGCGCGACCGCCCGCCGGGTGTCCCGGTCCCGCACGTTCACGGTGAAGGGAATGGTGCGGGGAGCCGGCCCGGTCCGCCCGACGATCGCGCCGAAGGTGTCGTTGGTGACCGAGCCCAGCACGTGCCCGGGAGCCGCCAGCTTGTAGGTGGACACCTCGGGGATGCCCAGCGGGTTGTTCACCACCGAGAAGACGTAGGCGTCGGACAGCATCAGCGAGCGCGCGCCGAGGGCGTCGAGCTGGTGGCCGAAGGCCCAGAGCGCGTCGCCGTCCCGGTAGGTGACGGTGCCGACGGCCGCCGTCGACAGGTCGCCGCTGATCAGCGAGGCCCCGACGGCCGCGCCGGGACGAAGGTCCTGTGGCGGGAAGCTCCCCACCGGCCCGGCGGGGGCGGCGAGCACCGGGCGGCGGGCGCGGCGAGCCGCCGAGCCGAGCACGCGGCGCACCTCCGGCGGCAGGCCGCTGAAGGTGAGCAGCCCGAGCGGGCGGGCCGAGCGCAGCAGGGCGGCGCCGGCGCCGCTACGCCTTCCGCCCGGCGCCTCCGGCCGGGCCCCGAGCATGGTCTCGATCGGCGTCGCGAGCACCATCTTGTTGCCGTACTCGCCGACGCCCTCGGAGATCGCTCCTGCCGTGCGGCGCGTCCCCGAGCCGTCGTCGCACAGCACGGGGGAGCCGGAGAATCCCGGTCCGATGCCGGTGGCGTCGACCGCCGGTCCCGACACACGGACCAGGATGCGTGTCGCGCTCGGCGGACCGCCGGCGACCACGTCGATGATCTCCACGTCGAACTCGGAGATCTCGGTCCCGCGGACCACCGAAAGGCCCTCGCAGTCCAGTCCCGGGCGCACCTCCGAAAGCGGCATGATCGGGTCCGCGGCCTGAGCCGGCGCGCTCAAGAGGAGCAGGGCCAGGCCGAGGAACAGGAGAAGGCGCCTCGGCATTCGATTTCAGGCTAGCGCCATTAGAGTGCGCCGGAAAGCGCATCGGACCAAGGAGAACAAGTGCAGAGCACCCTCGGCGAGTTCCAGGAGACGCAGGCGCAGGAGGCGTTCGCGCTCCAGAACTCCAAGCTACTCAAGGTCAGCCTCAACCAGATCACGATCCAGGCCAAGGCGGGCGCGATGGTCGCCTATCAGGGCGACGTGTCCTTCGAGCACGCCGGCAGCGGCGGCATGGGCCGCATGCTGAAGAAGGCGGTGAGCGGCGAGGGCACCACGCTGATGAAGATGACCGGCACCGGCGAGGTGTTCCTGGCCGACCAGGGCCAGGACATCCATCTGATCAAGCTCGAGAACGACGCCATCACCTGCAACGGCGCCAATGTCCTCGCCTTCGACGCCGGCATCGACTGGGACATCAAGCGCGTCGAGGGCGTCACCGCCTTCATGGGAGCCGGCCTCTTCAACATGGCCCTCCAGGGCAGCGGCTGGGTGGCGATCATCTCCGACGGCCCGCCCGTGCTGCTCAACACGGGCGACGCGCCGACATACGCCGACCCGCAGGCGGCGATCACCTGGTCGAGCAGCGTCTCGACCAGCGTCAAGACCGACGTGAAGCTGAAGAACTTCATCGGACGCGGCTCGGGCGAGTCCGTCCAGATGGCCTTCCAAGGGGCGGGCTGGGTGCTCGTGCAGCCGAGTGAAGGCCGGGTCGTGCCCACCGCGGGCTCGAGTTCCGGCGGAGGTGGCGGTCTGCTCGGCAACCTGGGGGGCTGAGAAGGGCGCGCGCCGCGCGCCCGTGGAAAGCGCCCCGGAGCGGCAAAGACCTGCTCCGGGCGCGCTTTCTTTTACTTCAGTTCCTGAAGCATTGCGCTAGACTCGCTGCAAGTGAGCGATTCCAGCTGTCCTGTTTGCGCTACCGCGGACATCATCTGCGGCAAGTGGACGATCCTCGTGATTCGCGACCTCGCCGAGGGCCCGGCCCGCTTCTGCGAGCTCGAGCGTTCGCTGGAGGGCATCAGCCCGCGCACCCTGTCGCTGCGGCTGCGCGCCCTCGAGGAGCACGGCATCGTCGCCCGCCGCACCTTCCCCGAGGTGCCCCCGCGCGTCGAGTACTCGCTGACGTCCAGGGGCGAGGCGCTCGCCCCGCTGATCGAGGACATGCGCCGCTTCGGCCGCGAGCACCTCGGCGCGCGCGGCGTGGCCGCCGCCGCAGCGGCCTAGCCGCAGGCAGGAAAGCGCAGGAAAGGCCGGGCGCGGGGCGAATCCGCGCACATGCGCAACCGAGCGCTGCACGACGCCCTCAGGGACTTCGCATTGGAGGCAGCCGCGCTGCTCCTCGAGGATCAGCGGGCCGGCGCCGAGCTCGAGTTCGAGGTCGAGGACGACGGCGGGGGGCGCGGCCCCGCGCTCTACCGCTATAGGGCGCTGACCCGCGAGTTCATCGAGGAGCGCTGGGCGCGGCTGCGGGAGCTTCCCACCTGCGCTGACGCCGCCGAGGCGCTCGGCACCGGGGCCGCCTCGTACCTGCGCGTCAACGGGCTGCCTGGCGCCCACGCCGAGCCGGCTCTCCAGGCGATGCTCGAGCGCCTGTACGAGGACGCCACCCATTTCGGCTTCCCGGAGGAGCGCTTCGAGCGCGTGTACCGCGAGGTGGAGGGGACCCTGTTCCGCGACGCGCTGAAGACCAGCGTGCTCGCCCCGCTGCACGGCGTCGACCTGGAGGTGCCGAAGGTGGACCTCGGCGGGGGCCTGTCGATCGCGCGCGCCGAGACCATCGACGCCCCGCCGGAGGCGATGCCCTGGCAGGGCCTGCCGGGGGCGCTGTGCGTGCTCGAGCGCTACGCGGCGCCCGACGACCGCGGCCCCGACGCCGAGGCGGTGGAGCGTTTCGAGGCTCTGGTGACCGCTCTGCGGCTGTGGCGCAGCGGGGCCATCTCGCTCGGCGCGCTGGCCTGGCGACGGTCCGGCGAGGGGCGCTGGCAGCCGCTCGCCCTGCGCGGAGGAGGAACCCCGCGTGGCGAGCCGGTGACCATTCCCGAGGGCGATGCCGGTGCGCTTCGCGAATTCGCCGACGCAATCGCCCAGGCCCCGCGCACGGGCACCGTCGGCTGGGCGCTGCGGCGTTTCGAGATGGGCTGCTCGCGGCGCGTCCAGGCCGACGCGCTCTCGGACTACCTGCTGGCGCTGCGGGCTCTGCTCGACGCCACGACCGAGACCGGGCTCGCGAGCCTGCCCCTGCGGCTTGCCGCGCTGTGCGCCGAGGACGGCGAGCGCCGGCTCGTGCAGCGGCGCACCGAGCTGGCCCTGTCCCTCGAGCGCTTCATCATGAGCGGCGGCTCCGCCGACGGCGAGGAGCTGCGCGACTGGATCGGCCCCGAGTCCCCGACGGCGCTGATCGAGGAGATGGAGCGCCACGTGCGAGCGCTCCTGCGCGACGTGCTCTGCGGCTACCTGGAGCCCGACCTCAAGGCCGTGGCCGACGAGATCCTGCTCGAGAGCACCGAGCCGATAGCGATCGAGGCGCGGGACATGCGCAGGGAGCGCCGCTTCGAACGTCCGCCTCAACCGGAACCGGAACCGGAGGAGCCGGCGCCTTCCCCGGAACCGGAGGTTCCCCCGCCCGCCGCGTCCGCGGACACTGCTGAATTGCAAGGGGTCACTTCGTCAGTGGACTGGGACGACCCCGACGACTACTCGGCGCCCGTCTGAGCGAAGAGGTGGTCGTTCATCCTGGCCAGCCCGGCCAGGTCGTGCACGTCCTCGTCGAGCTCCGGCACGGGCAGTAGCGGCTTGCGCTTGAGTCGCTCGCGCAGCAGCTCGAGGTTCTCGCGGTCGCGCGCGGCCAGGCGGCGGTAGTCCTCCAGATTCGACTCGACCTTCCGCGCCAGCTCCTCGCCGAGCAGGGAGTCGAGCTCAGGGTCGCCGCCGTCGGCCCCGGCCAGCGGATGCACGCGGTTCACAACGGCCCCCGCGAACGGGAGCCCCGAGTCGAGCAGCCGGTGGTGGAACCAGCCGGCCTCCTCGATCGCGTCGCGGCGCGGCGAGGTCACGAGCAGGAACGCCGTGCGGCTGTCCGCGAGCAGGTCGTTGACGTGCTCGGCACGGTCGCGGAAGCCCTTCGACATGTCGCCGAAGGAGCGGAAGAACTCGGCCAGGTCCTGGAGCAGGTCGATGCCTGTCAGGCGCTTGAGGACCCCGAACATCACGCTGGTGCCGCGGCCGAGGATGCCGAGGCCGAGGCGCCCCGGCGCCATGAAGAACTGAAGCGAGCGGGAGTCGATGAACGCCGACAGCCGCCGCGGGGCGTCGAGGAAGTCGAGCGCGTTGCGGGTGGGCGGCGTGTCGAGCAACAGCAGGTCGTAGCGGCCCTCCTGGTGGAGCTCGTAGAGCTTCTCCATGGCCATGTACTCCTGGGAGCCGGCCACCGCGTTCGAGAGCTCCTGGTAGATGCGGTTGCCGAGCACGGCATCGCGGGTCTGGGCGTCGGGCGCGTGCCACTCGACCAGGTCGTCGAAGGTGCGCTTGGCGTCGAGCATCATGGCCCACAGCTCGCCCTCGACGGCGGCTTCGACCTGCCGCTCCTCGTTTCCGAGCTCCGGCAGGCCAAGCGAGTTGGCCAGCCGCCTGGCGGGTCGATCGTGAGCACCGCGACCTTCTTCCCGCGCGCTGCCATGCCGAGCGCGATCGCGGCCGATGTCGTGGTCTTCCCGACTCCGCCCGAGCCGGCGCAGACGCACACCTCCTTGCGCGCGAGAAGCTGCTCGATCACAGGGCCGACTCCAGCTCGCTCGACAGAAGCTCGAGCTCCGCGATCCCCAGGTCGGGCTGGA
>DATACN010000124.1:0-5303 GCA_036258995.1 Thermoleophilaceae bacterium
GTAGTGCTCGGTGAGCGCGTTGTCGCCTTTGACCTGGAAGTCCGGCCGGCTGTAGCGGGCCACCCCGTGGAAGAACACCGCCTCCTCGACGGCCGACACGAGGGCGTGGCCGATGCCGCCGAGCATGGCGTGGTAGGGCCAGATGGTCAGGTCATACTTGCCCCCCTCGGCCAGGCTCCGTGTGTAGTGCTCGAGGTGGCGCGTCGCGTAGTCGACGTCGAAGCCGAGCGCCTCGGCGACGGGCTCGTTGACACGCCAGCGGCCATTTGCGACGTCGTCAGCGGTGATGAGGGAGTACGGCGCGGGCGGGTTGCCCTGCTCGTCGACCAGCCAGACCGCGTGGAACACCTGCATGGCGTGGTGCGTGTCCAGGCTCGGGAAGACCTGCGTGATCGTCCCGAGGTTGCGATAGATGAAGTCGCACAGGCGGCGGTTGTCGTCCACCGCGCCGGTCCCCGACCGCCCCGAGACGAAAAGCTCGAAGTCGGGGATGCAGAACGTGTTCTGGATGTCGACGAGGAGGAGGGCGAGGCGGAACGAGTCGTCAGTGGCACGGCCGAGCCCGTGCTTCTCCGCCCAGCCGGGCGCTTCCCGCGCCCGTTCCTCGTACGGGACCCGCCAGACCTCGCCGACGCGGTCCGGCTCGTAGTGCTGCGGGAGCGGAAGCTCGCGCATGGCCACATTATGGTGACGGTCTTGAGCCGCGAGTGGGACCTGATCACCGCCAGCATGATGGAGTCGTGGGGCGCCTTTGCCAGGATCACGCCCGGGGGCCGGGCCGTCGAGCGGGACGGGCTGGTCGCGTCGGTGGTGCCGACCGTGCCGGAGCGGTCGGTGATGAACAGCGTGATCTACGCGGATCCTGCGGCGCTCGAGGCATCGCTCGAGGAGCTGGCCGCCGAGTACGAGGACGCCGGTGTCCTGGCCTGGACCGTGTGGGTGCCCGAGCACGACCGGGCCTCCGCCGAGCTCCTGGCCGAGGCCGGGCACGCGCTGGACGCGACGCCGGTGGGGATGATCTGCACCCCCGGCGACGTGGACCGGCCGGATCCGGCGGCTCTCGACCTCGAGCCCGATCCGACGTTCGCCCAGGTCGCCGACCTCAACGACCTGGCCTACGGATACTCGGAGCAGCCCTTCCGCAGAGCCCTGGGGAAGGCACCCACGGACGGCAGCCATCTGTACGTGGCGCGTGTCGATAGCGAGCCGGCCGCGTGCGTGGTGGCGGCGGACCACGCGGGTGGGGACTGCGGGGTCTACTGGGTGGCGACTGCGCGCGAGGCACGCGGGCGAGGACTGGCTACGGCCCTCATGCGGTTGGCGGTGGCCGACGCCCACGAGCGCGGTCGCACCACCTCGACGCTTCAGGCCACCAAGCTCGGGCAGCCGGTCTACGAGCGCGTCGGCTACCGCTCGATCGGCACGCTCGAGATGTGGGAGCGGCGCAGGCCCGGGTAGCCGGCGCGCGCCGCGGGCCGAGACGACTAGGCGACCTTGTAAACCGTGTATGTGCCCGTCAGGCCGTCCAGCTCGAGCTCGCGCTCGCCCTCGAACCGCAAGTCGCCGGCGCTCTCGGTCAGCTCCTTGACGACGGACGACGCGAGGATCTCCCCGCCGCGCGCCTTGTCGGTGATCCGCGCGGCCAGCGCGATGTTCTTGCCGTAGAAGTCGGCCTCCTCGCGTATCGCCTCGCCTGTGTGGAGTCCGATCCGTAGGCGAATCGGGCCATCGCGATGATCGCCGAGCTTGGACCGAATCTGGCTCTGGATCGCGCGCGCACACTCCACGGCGCGGCGCGCGCTGGGGAAGGCGATCATGAATCCGTCACCCTGCGACTTCACCTCGAAGCCGCCATGGCCGTGGATCTGCTCGCGCACGATTTCGTGGTGCACTCGAAGCAGCTCCAGCCAGCGCACGTCACCGAGGCGCTCGTTCAGTTCCGTCGACCCCTCGATATCGGAGAAGAGCACGGTCACGGTGCCATCGGGCGCGGCGGCCGGACGCAGGCTCGGGCGTTCCGATCCAACCTCCGCGGCTACTTCGCCGACCGACGTCGAGGAATCCGTCTGCTGTCCCGTATGCCCGGCGCGATGAGACGGCTTCCGCGCGCCGGAGCCCAGGCCGATCATCGGCGCGGCGTGCATTGCGATTCCTGCGCCCCAGCCCAGGATGGACCAGATCGGCCAGAAGTATCCGCCCCCGCTCGCGGCCCAGATCCCGATCAGCAGCAGGTTGATCGACAGGTACAGCGTGAGATGGGTCTTGAAGCTCTTGGTCAGCACGGATCTGAGACCTAGGCCAGCTCCACCTTCTCGTCGAACATGACCTCGCCCTCGAGGGTCCTGTGGACCGGGCACTTGGCGACGATCTGCATGAGCTTGTCGCGCTGCTCCTCGGGAAGCTCCTTCGGGAGCCGCACCTTCAGGACGAACCTGGTCGGGGAGCCGCGCTGGGCGGGCTCGTAGTCGACGTCGACGACCACCTCGCCGATGTCCCAGCCCTTGCGGTTGGCGTACATCTCCATCGTGATCGCGGAGCACGACGCCAGGCTGGCGGCGAGCAGCTCCTGCGGGCTCGGTCCGGCGCCGTCACCGCCGTTGTCCTTCGGCTCGTCCGCGGTGACGTGGTGCTCGCCGACCTCGACGTCGTGCTTGAGCCTTCCGTTCTCACGCCGGGCGATCGCTCTCATGCTCTCCCTTCGAACAGCTGCGGATCGGGCTCGTCGGCGAAGCGCGCCATCGCGAAGAGCGCGTCCGACAGCCGGTTGAGGTAGGTCAGCACCGTGGCGTCCTCGAGCTCGCCCTCGTGGTGCAGCGCCGCCACCCGCCGCTCCGCCCTCCGGACCGCGCTGCGGGCGACGTCGAGTCGGGCCGACAGCTCGGTGCCGCCGGGGATGACGAACTTGGGCGGCAGGTCGAGCCGGTCCATGTAGCGGTCGATGTCGGACTCCAGGCGGTTGATCATGTCCTCGGTGACCTTGGAGACGCCGGGCTCGAGGCGCTGTGCGGCCTCGGGCGCCGTGGCGAGCTCGGCGGCCGCCACGAACAGCTCATGCTGCAGCCGCAGGATGTCTGTGTGCAGCTCGTCGCCGGGCACGGCGGCGGCGCGGCACATGCCAAGCGCGGATGCAGCCTCGTCGATCGAGCCGTAGGCCTCGGGCCGGCCGGCGAACTTGGGCACCCGGCCGCCGTACCACAGGCCCGTGGTGCCGTCGTCTCCCTTGCGCGTGTAGATCTTCACTCGAGCGGATTGAACACGAGGCCGGTCGGGACCTTGGGATAGAAGTAGGTCGACTTGGGCGGCATGGGCTCGCCGCTCGCCGCGACCTCCCGTACCTGCTCGACCGGGGTCGGGCGCAGGAAGAAGGCGGCGTCGACCCGTCCCTCCTCCACGGCCGCCCGCGCATCGTCGAGGCTCTTCGCGTAGTCGAGCCCGCGCAGGTGGGAGATGTCGTCCTCGGACATGCCGAGCGTGCCGCGTAGGACAAGCGCTTCGAGCACGGCCGTGTCGAGGCGCCGGTAGGCCTCGGGCATGCCGGGCATGGCCTCGTCGGCGATGGCCTGGTCCTTCAGCGTCAGGCGGAAGCCCTGCTTGAAGTGGGCGTCCATGTAGCCGAAGGCCACCGTGTCCGACGACGGCGGCTCGAGATCGTCACGGTCGACCCGCTCGACCTCGAAGTCGCGCTTGAGGGCGCTGCCGAGCCTCTCCTGCACCTCGGGCTCCTTGAGGTTCGAGAGCAGGCGGTGGGTGGGGAAGACCGTCAGGCCGGGATCGGACAGCGACACCAGCAGCATCAAGACGTAGCGGTGCTCGCCCTCGCCCCCGATCTCGTCGGCGTAGAGGCGCGCCGTCTCGTAGCGATGGTGCCCGTCTGCGATCAGCAGCTCGGCGTCGGCGAGCGCGCCCTGGAGCTCGGCGATGAGCGCCGGCTCGCCGATCCGCCACAGGCTGTTGCGGGTCCCGTCGGCGTCGGCGGCCGCCTGGAACGGCTCCTGCGCCGTGGCCCGCTCGAGCGCGCTGCCGGCCGCGCCGTCGGGATCCGGGAACAGGCTGAAGATGGGGGAGAGGTTGGCTCGCGTCGCCCGGGTCAGCTTCAGCCGGTCCTCCTTCGGCCCGGGATGGGTCCGCTCGTGGGGCCGGATCCGACCTGCTCCGTAGTCCTCTACACGCACGCGCGCGAAGAATCCACGCCGCGTACGCCGCGACCCGTCGGGCCCCGTGAACTCCTGCTCGAGCCCCCACAGCGCCGGCTCGCCCTCACGGACCATCACCCCCTGCTGCCGCCACGCGTCGAGCGTGTCCCGGGCGTGCATGTAGGGATCGCCCCCATTCGAGCGGGGCAGGTCGATCTCGACGACGTTGAACGGCGACCTCTCGAGGAGCGCGGCCCGTTCCTCCTCGCCGATCACGTCATAGGGAGGAGCAATGACCGCCTCGAGCGACCCGACGGCCGACGGCTCATACCTAAGGGTGCGGAGCGGCTGAACGTCGGCCATGGAGGGGGCACCCTACAGCGCGCTCTACCGGGGTCCCACTGTCCGTACTCCATGGGAACATAGGTTCGATGGCGTATCCGAGGTAGGTCCGAGAGAAGGCCCGAACTCTCCGAACCGAGCGACACCTGAGCATTGTCGAGATCGCCGCCCGGCTCGGGCTCCCGAAGACGACGATCTACTACTGGGTGCGCGACCTTCCACTGGGACGGGAACCCCGGCACTCGTTCGCCGGCACACGGGCAATGCAGCGGAAGTACCGCCGGATTCGAGAAAATGCGTACGCCGAAGGAGCTGAGGAGTTCGACCGGCTCGCGACAGATCCGACCTTTCGCGACTTCGTCTGCCTCTACATGGCGGAGGGATCGAAGCGCTCACGCAACGTGGTGGCGATCTGCAGCTCGGATCCGTCGATCGTGAAGCTGGGTGCCGTTGGATCCGGGAGTTCTCGACTAAGGAGCTCAGGTACTCGATCCAGTACCACGCCGACCAGGACCACGAGAGGCTGACTGCGTTCTGGGGCGGCGAGCTCGGAGTGAGCGCGGAGTGCATTCGGCTCCAGCGCAAGTCCAACAGCAACCATCTCACGGGTCGCACCTGGCGCTCGCAGTGGGGCGTGCTCACCATCCGGGCCTCGGACACCGCCTTCCGCGCGCGCCTTGAGGCATGGATGGACTGTCTCAGGGCGACCTGGTTCTAGACTCGGCGCTGCTCGGGGCGTAGCTCAGTCTGGTAGAGCGCCCGGTTTGGGGCCGGGAGGTTTCGCGGGTTCAAATCCCGCCGCCCCGATTGCCGCGAAAAGCCGCTTCG
>DATACN010000125.1:0-11403 GCA_036258995.1 Thermoleophilaceae bacterium
CAACATCCAGCGGATGGGCGTGCAGGCACGCCAGCAGGTGGTGCAGTGCAAGCAGGCCTTCGAGCGCCGCGACGTGGGCCTGGCCCAGGACCTCGTCCGCCAGGACGACGAGATCGACCGGCTGAACCGCGAGGTCTTCCGACTCGCGCTCGAGGTCGGCGAGGACGCCGACCGGCGCGAGTGGGCGATGCACATGATGCTCGTGGCCCGCTGCATCGAGCGGATCGGCGACAACGCCGTGGACGTCGGCGAGCAGACCGCCTTCGTGGTCACGGGCCTCTTCCGGGAGTTCGAGGACGCCTCTCATCCCGAGGTAGCGCCGCCTCCGGCGGTTTGATCCTCGGCTGCATAGACATCGGCAGCAACACCACGAGGCTGCTGGTGGCGGACGCCGGCAAGGGCGGGCTGCGGGAGCTCGTGACCCAGCGCGCCTTCACGAGGATCGGGAAAGGCCTGCCCGAGGGCGGCGAGATCCCCGTCCAGAAGATCGCCGAGACCGCCGAGGTCGTGGCCACGCAGGCCAGGGTGGCCCGGGAGGTAGGGGCCGAGCAGGTCGTGGCGGTGGCCACCGCGGCTATCCGCACGGCCGTCAACCGGGATGAGCTCTGCGAGGCCGTTGAGCGAGCCGGCGGGACGCCGCTCAAGATCCTCTCGGGAGACGAGGAGGCCCGCCTGGCCTTCATCGGGGCCTCCCGCACGCTGGCCACCCCGCCGGACGGCACCCTCGCCGTGATCGACGTGGGCGGCGGATCGACCGAGCTCGCCGTCGGCGATGCCGGCGGGACCGTGGCCTGGTCGGGGTCGTTCCGGATCGGCTCGGGCTTCCTTGCTGACGCCTACCTGCACTCCGACCCGCCTTCGGTCGGCGAGCTCGGCGCGGTGCGCAGCCACGTTGAGGGGACCTTCGAGGGCCTCGATCCGCCGCCGGCCGACAGCGCCGTGGCGGTGGGGGGAACCGCCACCTCGCTGCGCCGCCTGGTCGGCGCCGAGCTGTCCTACGAGACGCTCGAGCGTGGCATCCGCGTGCTCTCCCTCACCCCCATCGCCGAGATCGCCGAGCGGTTCGAGCTCGACCCCGAGCGCGTGCGCCTGCTACCGGCGGGCATCCTGGTGCTGGAGACCTTGTCGAAGTGCCTCGACCTGCCGCTGCGGATCGCGCGCGGCGGCCTGCGCGAGGGCGTGCTGCTCGAGCTGGTGGCCGGCCGGGCTTGGCCCAGCTAGTGGCCCGCCACGGCTTTGAGCTCCTTGGGCCGCAGCAGCGCGCGCAGCTCGCCGTTCTCGACCGCCGCGACCCCTCCCTTCTTGAGGTCGATGCGGGCGCCGGTCAGGCGCTGCACGGCCTCCGAGAAGTCGGGCTCGTGCCCGACCAGGATGACATCGCCGTCGTGGCCCGCGGCGAGCTCCTCGGGGTCGAAGCTGCCGCCGGAGAGCGCCTCGACGAGCTCTACCTCGCCCCCGAGCGGCTCGCAGGCCAGCTTGGCCGTGTCCGCGGCGCGCACTCGCGGACTCGACAGGCACGCCGACGGCTCCACTCCGAGAGCCTTGAGCGCCGCGCCCGCGGCCCGGGCCTGGCGCTCGCCCTTCTCGGTCAGCCTCCGCTGCTCGTCGGGCGAGCCGTCCTCGGCGTCGCCGTGGCGCAACAGCCAGATCACAAGAGGGCAAGTTACTTCCTGCGAGAATCGGGAGGGTTAGATGGAGCCTGAGACCCTCGCCACGACTACCGAGGTGCCGGCCCGCGGCGAGCCTCCGGCGCTCGACTCCAAGGAGCTCTACGCGAACCGGGAGCTGTCCTGGCTCGACTTCAACCAGCGCGTGCTCGAGCTGGCCGAGGACGAGCACATGCCGTTGCTCGAGCGGGTCAAGTTCCAGGCCATCTACGCCTCCAACCTCGACGAGTTCTTCATGGTCCGGGTCGCCGGCCTGCACGACCAGGTTGAGGCGGGCATCGACGCCCGCGCACCCGACGGGCTGTCGCCGTCCGAGACGATCGAGCGGATCAACGAGCGCACCCGCGAGCTGGGCCGCCGCCATTCGCGCCACTTCGAGGAGCGGCTCCGCCCGGCGCTAGCGGAGCACGGAATCCGGATCGTCGACTGCGAGAGCTGCGACACCGAGGAGCTCGAGAAGGTCGACCAGCACTTCGCCGAGCAGATCTTCCCGGTGCTGACGCCCCTGGCCGTCGGCCCAGGCCGCCCCTTCCCCTACATCTCGAATCTCTCGCTCTCACTCGCGGTCTCGCTGCGCGACCCGGAATCGGGCCAGGAGACGTTCGCGCGGGTCAAGGTGCCGAAGGAGGTGCTCCCGCGCTTCCTCGCGATCGGCGACGGCACGTAAGTGCCGCTCGAAACCGTCATTGCCCGTCACCTCGACGAGCTCTTCCCGGGAATGCAGATCCTGCGCCACGACTACTTCCGGGTCACGCGCGATGCCGACTTCACGGTTTCAGACGAGGCCGACGACCTGCTCCAGGCGGTCGAGGACGAGCTGCGCCGGCGCCGCTTCGGCGAAGTGGTTCGGCTGGAGGTCGGGTCCTCCATGGACCCCGATCTGCGCTCGCTCCTGGTCCAGTCGCTCGGGATCGAGGAGAACGAGGTGATCGACGTTCAGGGGCTGCTCGACCTTCAGGACCTCTGGCAGCTCTATGAGATCGACGGGCACCGCGAGCTGCGCGACGAGCCCTCGACTCCGGTCACCCAGGCGCGGCTTGTCGACCCCGACGCCCGCAAGGCCGACGTCCTGTCGGCGATGAAGCAGGAGGAGCTGCTCGTCCACCACCCCTACGACTCCTTCGCCACCAGTGTCGAGCGCTTCGTGCAGCAGGCGGTGGCCGACCCGGACGTGCTGGCGATCAAGATGACCGTGTACCGCACCTCCGACGACTCGGCGCTCGTCCCGTCGCTGATCGAGGCGGCCGAGCGCGGCAAGCAGGCGGTGTGTCTCGTGGAGCTCAAAGCCCGCTTCGACGAGCGGCGCAACATCGGCTGGGCGCGCGCGCTGGAAGAGGCGGGCGCGCACGTGGTCCACGGGCTGCCGGGCCTGAAGACCCACGCCAAGGCACTGCTCGTGGTCCGCCGCGAGGGGTCAGGGGTGCGCCACTACGTGCACATCGGGACCGGCAACTACCACGCGAAGACCGCGCGGCTGTACGAGGACTTCGGCCTCTTCACCACCGACTCGGACATCGCCGCCGACGTGGCCGAGCTGTTCAACGCGCTGACCGGCGCCGCCCACTCGCCCAGCTACCGCAAGTGCATCGTCGCCCCGGACCACATGCGCAACTGGTTCATCGAGGAGGTGGAGCGGACGGTGGCCGCCCACGAGAACGGCGAGGACGCCCGGATCGTCGCGAAGATGAACGCGCTGGTGGATCCCCGCTGCATCCGGGCGCTCTACGAAGCGTCCCGGGCCGGGGTCCGGGTGGACCTGAACGTGCGCGGGATCTGCTGCCTGCGGCCGGGGGTCGAAGGCGTGAGCGAGAACATCCGCGTGGTGTCCGTGGTGGGGCGCTTCCTGGAGCACTCGCGCATCTACGGCTTCGAGCGCGGTGGCGAGCGCCGGTACTGGTTCGGCTCCGGAGACCTGATGCCCCGCAACCTCGACACGCGCGTCGAGCTGCTGGCACCGGTCGAGGACGCAAGGCTGCGAGCCGAGCTCGAGCACACGCTCGAGTGCTGTCTGGCCGACGACACCTTCGGCTGGGAGCTGCGGTCGGACGGCACCTGGGAGCGGCGTACCGGCCGCTCCCGGGCCGCCCACCGCGAGCTGATGGAGCACGCGCACGATCGCGCGGAAGCCGAGCCCGCCACGGTCGCCAAGGAATCCGTGGCGGCCTCGAAGGACTAGCGGCGGTCCGGCGCCGCTAGCGCGGCGGGCGAAGGCCGAGCCTCCGCTTGAGCGCGAGCACCCGGCCGGCCGCCTCGGCGACCCGCTCGCGGAAGCTCGGCGTGGTGCGGGCCCGCTCCAGC
This sequence comes from Thermoleophilaceae bacterium, assembly GCA_036258995.1. Lineage (GTDB taxonomy): Bacteria > Actinomycetota > Thermoleophilia > Solirubrobacterales > Thermoleophilaceae > DATACN01. The sequence goes on from DATACN010000125.1 coordinate 3,966, forward strand.
AGGCGCGGGAAGACCTCGTTCCAGCTGCCCGAGCCGGTGAGCAGGAGCAGGTCGGCTCCCGCCTCGATCGACCGCTCACTCGAGTCGGCCACGCCGGAGCGGCTAAGCACGGCTTCGGCCTCCATGCTGTCGGTGACGACGACCCCGCGGAACCGCAGGCGGCGGCGGAGAAGATCCTCGAGCACCGCGTCCGATTGCGAGGCGATGTCGGCCGGGTCGTAGGCGGGATAGAGGGCGTGTGACGCCATCACGAGCGGCGTGCCTGCCTCGATCGCCGCGCTGAACGGCGGCAGGTCGCGCGCCTCCAGCTCGGCGCGCTCGCCTTCGATCGTCACGGGGGCGTCGTCGGTGTTGGCGGTGGCCGCGCCGAGACCGGGGAAGTGCTTGGCCGTGGCGGCCACGCGCTCCTCGGCCATTCCGCGGCCGCTGGCGGCGACGAGCTCGCCGACCTCCTCCGGTGAGCCGGGGAAGGAGCGGCTCGCCAGCGCGCCTCCGGGCGTGACCACGTCGGCGACCGGCGCGAGGTTGAGGTTGACGCCCAGCCCGCGCAGCTCCCGAGCCGCGCCGCGAGCCAGGCTGCGTGCTTCGCCGGGGTCGGCCTGCTCGGACTGGCCGGGCACCGGGCCTGCGAACGGCACCGTGCGGATCAGGCCGCCCTCCTGGTCGGCTGCCACGAGCGCGCCGCCGCCGGAGGCACGCTGGATGGCCTCCGTCATCCGGCGCAGCCCTGCCTCCGACTCCATGTTGCGCCCGAAGAGGATCACTCCCGCCGTCTCGCCCGCGCGCAGCCGGCGGCGGATGTAGTCGGGCAGCTCGGTCTCGTCGAAGCTCGACACGATCACCTGGCCGACCTGACGGCGCAGGCTGAGGCCCGAGGCGGGTGTCGTGCCTTGCCGGGCAGGCGATGAACCGGCCCGATCGCCGTCACCGGCCGCGCCTCCAAGGGCCAGGCCCGCTACGAGCGCGACGCCGGCGCACGCCCCGAGCGCGGCCAGGCGGCGACGGGCGGCCGGGTCGCGCGAGAGGCGCAGTCTCAGGCGCCGGTCTTGGCCGGTTCCCTCGCCGCTTCCGGCGCGGACTTCCTGCGCGTCCCGCCGTCGTCGTCTTCGACGGTCAGGCCGGCCTCCGCGCACCCCTGCTCGAGCTCGCGCAGGCCGAAGGCGTCGACCGGGCCGAGCGCACCCGTTCCGCGCGGGCCGGCCGTGGCGGCGCGCTGGGCGCCCCAGGCCAGGATGCGGCCCGTGAACGTGTAGCCGTTGACCCCGCTCACGTGCACCTCCGACAACTGGTCGCCACCCGCGTCGTATGCGATCCCGACGATGTGCGATCCGCCGCGGGAGCGCTCCTCTTCGTCGGGCCCGCCGGTCGAGCCCTTGATGAACCTCGAGCGGCCCGCGTCCCACAGGTTCCGCACTCCGGGCAGCTTCAACATCACGGATCCTCCCAGCGACATCGCGGGCAACGCCCGGGACACCGGTCCGAACCAGCCGAGGTAGACGCGGACCTCCTCGAGCTGGCGCGCGATGCGCGGCAGCGCGAAGTGCTCGGACCCTCCCACCGAGATCGCGCCGCGGTCCTTGCTGCCCACCTGGAACCTGCGCGCGTGGCGGGCCGCGCGCTCGGCCTGCACCCGCCCGTCGCGGTAGGCGAAGCCTTCCTCGGTGACTACTCCAGCCAGCGAGGAGAGCGTTCCGCCACTGGGGCGGTTCTGGCCGGTGAAGAAGTAGCCGACGTCCACGCGCACCGCGGCGTCGCCCGCGCGCTCGAGCGCGAGCGCACCCGCGAGGTTGCCCGGCACGAAGTCGTAGCCGAAGGCGGTGAGCAACCCGCAGCCGCCCTTCTCGGCGGCGTCGCCGTAGCGCTGGAAGACCTCGCGGATGAACGGCGGCTCGCCCGTGGAGTCGAGGTAGTGGGCTCCGTGCGTCGCGGCCGCGGCTACGGCTGGAGCGCCGAAGCGCACGAACGGCCCGACGGTCGAGACGAGCACGTCGCCGCGCCCCACCAGCTCGCCGATCGTCTGCGGTTCCTCGACGTCGGCCGCGCGCGTCTCGAGGCCGCCGCCCAGGTCGTCCGCCAGCTCCGCGAGCTTGTCCTCGCTGCGGGCCGCCAGCACCGGGCGCATGCCCCGCTCCACCATCGCCTCGGCGACCAGCCGGCCCGTGTAGCCGGTCGCGCCGAACAGGACGACCCGCGAGGGCTCTGCGGCAGTCGAGGCCGGCTCCGTCACGTCAGCTCCCCGAGCGCCGCTGCTCGAGCACCTGGCGCACGCGCTCCACGGCTTGCGGCATGGCCTTCTCCATCCGCTTCATGTCCCAGCCGGTCAGGGTCACCAGGCGCATGTCGGTCTTCGCCACCACGCTCGCGGTGCGCAGGTCGCGCTCGAGCACCCCGATCTCGCCGAAGAAGTCGCCCGGACCGAGATCGGCCACCTTGTCGCCGCCGCGCGTGACCTCCGCCTGGCCGTCCTCGATGGCGAAGAACTCGTACGAGAAGTCGCCCTCGCGCACGAGCTCGGTTCCGTCTTCGACCGTGGTCTCCTCCGCAAAGGGGGCGATCTCCGCGAGCTCCTCGTCGGAGACCTCCTGGAACAGCGGGATCGACTTGAGCTGGCTGACGTCCAACTGACCTCCTCCCTCGGCTGGCCGGCGACTCTATCCGTATCGTGCCCGCGGTGCGCCTGAACCACGTACGCCGCGGGCGGGGCGAGCCGCTGGTGCTGATCCACCCCCTGGGCGGCGAGCTGGTCGTATGGGAGCCTGTGCTCGACAGGCTCGCTGCCGAGCGCGACGTGATCGCGCTCGACATGCCCGGCTTCGGGTCGTCGCCGCCGCTGCCCGGAGACGAAGAGCTCACGGCCGCCGTGCTCGCCCGCGCGGTTGCGGCGTTCCTCGACGAGCTGGGCGTCGAGCGGGCGCACCTGGCCGGCAACTCGCTCGGGGCATGGGTGGCGCTCGAGCTGGCGCTGCTCGGACGTGGGCTGTCCGTGGCCGGGCTAGGCCCCGCGGGCCTTTGGTCGCGACCGCTCGGCCCGCGTCGCGACGCCCGGCGGCGGCTGGGGCGGTTGCTGATGCCGTTGGTCGTGCCGCTGGCTCGAAGCGAGCGCGGCCGCGGCGTCCTGCTCGGCCGCCACGTCGCCCGGCCCGAGCGGGTGCCGCCGCAGGCGGCTGCCAGGCTGGCGCGCGCGTATCTGACCGCGCCGTCCTACGCTGCCGCGAGCACCGCCATGCGCGCCGGGCTCTTCTCCGGGCTGGAGCAGATCGCCGTGCCCGTCACGCTCGCCTGGGGCGAGCACGACGGGGTCGTCTCCCGGCCGAGGCGCGCGCTTCCCTCGAGCGTCAGGACGGTCACTCTCGCCGGCTGCGGGCACGTCCCGACCTGGGACGACCCCGAGCAGGTCTCGGGCGTGCTGCTCGAGGCCAGCTCCCAGGCGGCCGCGCCTAGGGCCCGAGCCTGAGCGCCCAGCGCAGGCCGCGAGAGGCCAGCCGGGAGTGGCGCGGGTCCGACCAGGTCTCGGGGAAGTGGCCGAGGGCGTCGTAGAAGACTCTCCCCCGGCCGAAGCGGCGGGTCCAGGCGAGCGGTACGTCGGGCCGGAGCTCGTCGTCGACGCTGGCCGGGTCCAGGCGCAGCAGCACGTGGACCCGCGGCCGCGGCGAAGAGGTGAACTCGTAGAACTCCTCGAGCAGTCGGAAGGACGCGGGCAGGCCGCGGGTGACCGGATGCCGGCGGTCCTCGACCACCAGCCTGCCGCCGGCCGGGGTGCCGTGGCGGCGAAAGCGCGCTCCCAGCAGGCGGCGCCAGCCCGGCCAGGAGTGGAGCGTGTCGCTCGCCGAGTGGGTGCCGACGAGCGCGCCACCGGAGCGGACGAAGCGAACCAGGGCGCCGCGGTCCGGCAGCGGCAGCTCTCCGGAGGTGTTGGCGAACACCACCCCGTCGGCTCGCCTCAGGCGGGCCCGCGTCAGCTGCGCCGCCCCGCCATCCAGATGGGCGACGTCGAAGCGCGGGCTGCGGCGGCCCAGCGCGCGGAAGAACGCGACCGCGTCGGGGATCGAGGAGTGCACGAAGCCGCGCGCCTCGCTGACCAGGAGCACGCGCTTCTGGCGAGCGCCGGCGGCGGTCGCGGGGGCGGCCGCCATTAGGATGGCCGCGGTCATGACGACGGCGGTCACCTTCTTCGAGATCGTCAAGTTCCTCCACGTCGCGGCGGTCGTGACGGCTTGGGGGGTCACCTTTGCATACCCGGTTCTCCAGCGGGTGGCGGAGAAGCAGGACCCGCGGGCGGTTCCGTACTTCTGGCGGGCGGTCGGACGCGTCGGAATGGTCATCATCGGCCCCGGGGCAGGGCTCATCCTCATCACCGGGGTGGTCATGGTCATCGACAGCCCGGCCTTCGGCTTCGGCGACCTGTTCGTGACCGTCGGCATGATCGCGATCATCGTCCTGATCGCGTTCGGGCCGCTGTTCTTCACGCCGGCAGAGCGGAGGCTGGCCGAGGCGGCCGAGCGCGAGATCGCGGCGGCCGGGGGCGGCGAAGTGCGATTCAGCGAGGACTATGAGGCGGCCTCACGCCGCTACGCGATGGTCGGGCGAATCAATGGCCTGATCGTCCTGATCGCGATCTTCTTCATGGTCGTAAAGCCCTGACGAGCGACGGTCCGGAAGCCCACGTCATAGGGGCCGGTCCGGCCGGCCTGGCCGTCGCGGCCACGCTCAAGCAGGCCGGAGTTCCCGCGCTGGTGCTCGAGCGCTCCGACTCCGTCGCGCCGGCCTGGCGCACGCACTACGAGCGTCTGCACCTGCACACGGTGCGATGGCTCTCGCACCTGCCGGGCTATCCGATACCCCGGCGGTACGGCCGCTGGGTCGCCCGCGACCGCGTGGTGGACTACCTCGAGGCCTACGCGCGGCATCACGACCTCGAGATCCGGTTCGGCACCGAGGTGCGGCGGATCGAGCGCGGCGGCGGCGGCTGGCGGCTGCTCACCGACGGCGGCGAGCTCACAACGCCCTACGTGGTGGTCGCCACCGGGTTCAACAACACGCCCTTCGTGCCCGATTGGCCGGGCCGGGAGGGCTTCGAGGGCGAGCTGATCCACTCGAAGAGCTATCGCAGCGCCGAGGCCTACCGCGGCCGCGACGTGCTGGTGGTGGGCACGGGGAACACCGGGGCGGAGATCGCCCTGGATCTGGTCGAGCGGGGCGCCGGCCGGGTGCGCGTCTCGGTGCGCACGCCGCCGAACATCGTGCCGCGCACCGCCCTGGGCCTGCCAGGACAGGCGGTCGGAGTGCTGATCCGCCGCTTCCCGCCAAAGGTGGCGGACGCGATCATCCGCGGCAACCAGCGCACGTTCATAGGGGACCTGTCCGAGCACGGGCTGCCCTCGGCGCCGCAGGGCGTGTACTCGCGGATGCTCGAGACCGGCGGGCTGCCGATCCTCGACATCGGCTTCGCGGGCGCGGTCAGGCGACGGCAGGTCGAGATCGTCGGCGCCGTCGAGGGCTTCGACGGCCGCGAAGTGCTCCTGGCCGGGGGCGAGCGCATATCACCAGAGGTGGTGGTCGCGGCCACCGGCTTCAAGCGCGGGCTGGAGCCGCTGGTCGGACACCTGGGCGTGCTGAACGCCGCGGGGCGGCCGGTCGTCCACGGGCCCTACTGCCACCGCGACGCGCCCGGCCTTCACTTCATCGGCTTCTCGGACCCGATCAGCGGCATGTTCCGCGAGATCAACATCGACTCGTGGAAGATCGCCTGCGCGATCGCGGAGAACCCGCCGGGCCGCCAGCCGAAGAACGTCACGCACCGGCCGGGGCCGCTCGGGGACCGCCTTCTCGCCAAGGCTTCGGTTAAGCTGCGGTCGACCCCGCTCTTCCGCCTTCGCAGCGGGCATTGACAGTCACCAATGACCGAGGCAGCCGAACGAGAGAGGGAGTCGAACGCGGCAGCGGGGAGCGGGCCCTTCTGGCGCGGAATGCTCGGCCCCTACGAGAAGCCGCGCCGCGGTCGGAGCATGCTCGACATCGCCACTTCGGTCGTGCCATACCTGGGCTTGCTCGCACTCATGTACGCGCTGCTGGACGTGTCGTACCTGCTGGTCCTCGCCCTGTCTGTGCCCACGGCCGGCTTCCTGCTCCGCGTCTACATCCTCTTCCACGACTGCTCCCACGGCTCGTTCCTCGCGACGAAGCGCGCGAACGCCTGCCTGGGCATCGGACTGGGCCTGCTCGTCTACTCGCCCTTCTACAGCTGGCGCCACAACCATGCCGTGCACCACGCGACCGCGGGTGACCTGGACCGCCGTGGAGTAGGCGACGTGCCCACCTTCACGGTCAAGGAGTACCGGGCGCTGCCCTGGAAGAAGCGGCTGGGTTACCGCCTGTTCCGCAACCCGCTCGTCATGTTCGGGCTGGGGCCCATCTACGCGTTCCTCATCCAGCAGCGCGTGGTTTCGCGCTCAGCCCGGCCGCGCATGAAGCGCAGCGTCATGGGCACGAACGTCGCCCTCGCCATGCTGGTCACGGCGGTTTGCCTGCTGTTCGGTTGGAAGGAGTACCTGCTCGTCCAGTGGCCCGCCGCGCTGATGGCCGGCTCCGCAGGTGTGTGGCTTTTCTACGTGCAGCACCAGTTCGAGGACGCCTACTGGGAGAGCACCGGCAACTGGAGCTACGCCGACGCCGCCCTGCGAGGCAGCTCGTACCTCAAGCTCCCCAAGGTCCTCCAGTTCTTCACCGGCAACATCGGCCTGCACCACGTGCACCACCTGAGCGCTCGCATCCCCAACTACAACCTGCAGCGCGCCCACGACGAGAACCCGATCTTTCACGCGGTGCCGACGCTCTCGCTGATGGACGGCATTCGGGCGGTGCGGCTGAAGCTCTGGGACGAGGACCGGCAGCGGCTCGTCACGTTCCGTGAGGCCCGCACGCCGAGGGCCGCCGCCGACGCGCAGCTCGCCTGATCCCGGCCCGTTCTCGCTTAGAGGGCTTGGCCATCCGTACCAATCCCCGCCGCTTCGGCAGGGTTCGCTCCTGGACACGCCGCCATCCCGGGGCGGTCACGGTGATCGGAAGCCTAGTGGTCGGCACGGCCTTGGTAGTGGGGCTGTGGAGCAAGCGCGACGACTTCGTCGAAGCGTTCGGCAGCGCCTCCATCGGTGTCTTGAGCGCCGCGGTCGGATTGCAGGTGATCTGGCTGATCGCACGCAGCGAGGCCTGGCACGTGTGCGTGCTCGCTGCCGGCGGGAGCGTCGGCCGCCGGCGCCTCTACCGGGCGGCCGGCCTCGGCTATCTCGGCAACCTGTTCAACAGCGGCGCAGGGCGGCTATCCGCACGCCGAGCCCAACGCTGCTGTTGAACAGGTTGCCGAGATAGCCGAGGCCGGCCGCCCGGTAGAGGCGGCGGCGGCCGACGCTCCCGCCGGCAGCGAGCACGCACACGTGCCAGG
>DATACN010000126.1:0-11135 GCA_036258995.1 Thermoleophilaceae bacterium
ATAACTCGCCAAGCCCCCCTACGCGACCGAGACCCGACTTCCTACCCAGCCGTAGTTCGACCGACGCGAGCTGCGCGCCGAGGCCGCGGAGATCCTGCGCCGGCTCGAGGAGCTGGAGGCCTAGCGCCCGCTACCCTGGGCGGCCATGGAGGCCATCCTGAGCGGGCTTCAGATCATCCTCGCGGTGATCGTGATCGTGCTCGTGCTGCTGCACTCCGGCAAGGACTCGGGCCTCTCGGGCGCGTTCGGCGTGGGCACCGGGGCGGGCCCGTTCGGCGGCGGGTCGCTCGTGGAGCGCAACCTCAACCGCTGGACCATCGCGTTCTCCCTGCTGTTCGTGGCGAACGTGATCGCGCTGCTGAAGATCTAGACGGCGCGCTGACGGTCTAGACGGCCGCGGCGTCGGCGGGCTCGTGCTCGGCCAGGCAGGCCAGCAGCTCCTCGCGCGTGGTCCCGCGCGCGTAGAGCGCCTTGTCGAAGGCCCGGCCGTAGACGGAGAACAGCGCGAACAGGATGTCGAGCGTGCCGGTGGTGGTCGCGCTGCGGCGGCGGGCCAGCTCGCGCGCGCGAGACAGGACCTCGGTCACCGGCTCCGCGCGGCGCTGCGGGTACTCGGCTTCCTTCGGCGGCTCGCCGGCGCCGGTCTCGAGCGGTCCCTCGGGCACGCCGAGGGCCTGTAGCGCCACACCGACCTGGCCGTGCAGGCGCAGGATGCGCAACCAGCGCTCGGCCTCGTCGTCGATCGAGCTGGCGAACGGCAGCGCCGTCGAGGCCAGGCCGAGGACAATTGCCGCGTCCTGGGAGACCGGCGGCGGCTTGCTCACCTCGACCTCTCCCGCACCGAGCACGTTGGTGGCCTTCTGCATGGCCGCCACGGCGCCGGATAGCGTCGGATCCGCCGAGAAGCCATGACGCTCCATCTCCTCGAGCAGCTCCAGCGCCTTCTCGCGAATCGACCTCACTGTCCCCTGCAGATCGTCCATACCTTGGTTGTCGGTATGCCGTCCAGCGCAGGAAAACCCCTGCTCGGGGAGACAAACATCCGTCCAGGTTCCGTTCGCGATCTTGCCGCGATGGGCAAACATTTGCAGGCGACTTGCCATGGCACCTGCGCAGGGGACAGCCGAGAACTTGCCCGTGGGGCGGGCGGACGGCCGGGCGCGCCCGCCGAGCGGGCGCGCCCTGCCAGATCGCTGGCGACGCACCCGTGAAGTGCGGCTCACCTCCGATCCGAGCCAGCTCAAGGAGGCCCGCCTGCTCGCCGAGCAGGCCGCCGACGACTTTGGTCTCGACGGTGACGCTCGCTTCCGGCTGACGCTGGCCGCCAACGAGGCGGTGGCCAACGCGATCGAACACGGATCGCCGTCGGCCGACGGCACCGTGCTGCTGCGGGTTTGCGCGGACCAGGACGGAGTCCGCTTCGAGGTCCGCGACTGGGGCACCTTCGCGATGAGCTTCCCCGACCCGGAGGCGCTCGCCCAGCGCGGCCGGGGCCTGCCGATGATGGCGGCGCTGGTGGACGAGGTGGACCTCAAGCCCGGCGACGACGGCACGCTCGTTTCGCTCCTGGTCCGGGGGAGCTAGGCCGAGCCCGTGAAGCGCACCGAGCCGGCCCGCAGCGCCGGGCAGACCACGCCCGCCGCGAAGCGCCGGCCGTAGAACTCGCCGTCGCTCGCCAGCACCTGGCGCTGGGCCAGGGCCTGCGTGCGGCCGAGGATGCCCAGCACGCTGTCGGTGAGCCGCAGGTCGGCGAGGGGCCGCGCGATCCGGCCGTCCTCGATCAGGAATGTCCCGTCGCGCGTCACGGCGGTGATCAGGCTCTCCCGCGGCCGGACGACGTTGGCGTACCAGAGCCGGGTCACGTAGACGCCGCGCTCGATGGGCGCGCACAGCTCGGTCAAGTCGGCGGCACCGCCGCCCGCGAGCACGAGGTTGGTCGCGCGCGGGCCGCCCGGGGCGCCGCCGGCGCGCAGGGCGTGTCCGGTGGAAGGCTCGCCGGCGAGCGCGCCGCTGCGGGTGTCATGCACGACCCGCTTGGCCACGCCGTCCTCGATCAGCGGCAGCGGCCTCTTGATAGCGCCCTCGGCGTCCATGCCGCGCGGCAGCGTCTGCGGCGAAGCCGGCGAGTCCGAGAGGTTGATGGCCGGCGCGGCCACCTGCCGGCCGAGCCGGTCCGCCAGGGCCCCGCGCCCCTCCACGTGTGCCAGGCCGTTCAGCGCCGTGACGGCGAGCAGGTCGAGCAGCCAGCCCACCGCGTGAGCCTCCATGACGACGGGGTACTCGCCGGCTGGCAGCCGGGCCGGCTCGCCCGAGGCGGACGCCTTGGCGGCCGCCTGCGCGCCCAGGGCAGTCCCGTCGAGCTCGCCCGCCGCCACCGCCGTGCGCGACGCGTAGCCGCTGCGCCCCGAGGGCGCGATGCAGATGACCTTCATGAAGGCGTCGGTGACCCGGTCGACCGCCGAGCCGCCGGCGGCCGCCACCGCGGTCTCGACCTCCGCGGCCGTCCAGATGCCGTGCGCCTCCATCCCGGCATCCGCCGCGGCCTCGAAGGCGGCGGCCAGGGTCCGGCCGCCCTGGGCGGGATCGAGCCGGGCGGTCGCGGAGTCGTGGCCGGCGTGCGCCCGACCGGCTTGCGGCACTGGGAAGCCCGGATACGTGCCGGCGCCCACGTGGGCGGCCGCTTCGGCCGCGGCGAGCGCGCTGCGGGCGCACTCCGTCAGAGCCCGGGGCGCCTGGTCGTTGGTCGAGGCCCTTCCGACGTGGCCGTCGCGGACCACGGCCAGCTCCAGCTCGAGGTCCTCGACCGCCGTGGCCTGCGTGGGGCGCGAGGCAGCGAAGCGGAGCAGCAGCGAGCGCTCCCGGATCGCGGTCGCGAAGGCATCGACGCCCGGGCCCGCGGCCTCGAGCCCGCGGGCCGCGAGCTCCTCCGGCGTCACGCCATGCCCACTTCGACGTCGCGGAAGCGCGCCGGTGCCGCTCCATGGGAGACGCGTATGACCTGGCCGGGCTCGCCCTTGCCGCAGTCGATGAACGAGACGAGCTCCCAGGCGCCGGCCGAGCAGACTGCGTCGCAGCCGGCCCAGAACTCCGGAGTGACGCCCGCGTAGCTCGGGTTGCGAAGCAGCCGCCCCCGCCGCCCGCCCGCGATCTCCCAGGCGGCCTCGCCCTCGAACTGGAACTGCAGCCGGCGCGAGTCGATCGACCAGGAGCGGTTCGTCTCGACCAGGATCCCCTCGCTCGTGCCGGCGATCAGGTCGTCCAGCGTTCCGGCGCCGCCGGGCTCGAGGTTCACGTTGGTCATTCGCACGAGTGGCTGGCGAGCGAATCCCTCGGCGCGCATGCAGCCGCCCGAGCGAGGCAGCCCCGTCTCCGCCGCGGTCTCGCGCGAGCTGAGGAACCCGCGCAGGACGCCCTCGCGGACAAGCGGCACGGCCTGTCCCTCGACGCCTTCGTCGTCCCAGCGGAAGGTCCCGAGCCCGCCGGGGGTGCCCGCATCGGCGGTCACGTTGACCTCGGGAGAGCCCATGCGCAGCGATCCGGTCGCGCCGGGCGCCACGAAGCTCGTGCCGGCGTAGGAGGCCTCTCGGCCCAGGACCCTGTCGAGCTCGAGCGCGTGCCCGATCGACTCGTGCACCTGCAGGCAGAGCTGCTCGCCGGCGAGTATCAGCGTGGTCCGGCCGGGCGGGCAGGCCGGCGCCCTCAGGAGCGCGGCGGCCTCCTCGGCGACCCGTGGCGCGCTGCCGGGCAGGTCCAGCGACAGGAAGCGCTCCCAGCCCGCCTGGGACACGTGGCCCCCGTGCGAGGCGGGGTAGGAGCGCACCTGCGTCTCGTCTCCGTCAACGGCCACCGCGGCGATCCCCCCGCCGCACTCGCCGATCGCCTGCTCGCAGTAGGCGCCCTCGGTCGAGGCGAATGCCTTGTCCGTTCGCCAAGCCTGGAAGCGCGCCAGGGCCAGCCGCACCCCCGGCTCGGCCAGCATCGACCGTCCGGCCTCGAACAGAAGGCCCAGCTTGTCCTCGAGCGGGACCTCGAACGGGTCGCGCTCCTGCGGGCTGCGCCAGGACCCGTAGGGCGGCGGCTCCGGGGCCAGGGGGCCGGCGGCCACCGCCGGCTGCGCCTCGGCGATGGCGAGCGCCCGGCGCAGGGCGGCCTCGGCCTCGTCCCGGCCCGGCCCGCGCGCACCGGCGAAGCCCCAGGCGCCTCCCACCCGGACCCGCACGCCGATCCCCTCGCTCTCGCCCGAGTCCAGCGAGTCGAGCGCCTCGTTGCGGGTCGCCACCCGCTGCGAGCGGGTCCGGACGTGGCGCACGTCGGCGTAATCGGCGTGCCGGGCGGCGCTTTCCATGAGGTTTTGCAGCAGTTCTCGCAAGCTGTCGCAAACTACAGCGCGCGTTGTGTTATCTCGGGAGTCACCGGGTACACCACGCGCGATGGCGCTCTTCGGGCAGGGAACTCCGTCAACCGAATCGGGCGATGCGTACGCTCAGCTGACGGTGACCGTTCCGGCCTCGCCTGAGGCCGGAAGCGCCCTCCGAAGGGCGATCCGCTCGCTCGACCGCTATTACGGGGCCAAGACCGCCGAAGATCTGGACCTGCTCGTGACCGAGCTGGCCACGAACGGGGTCAAGCACGCGCAGATCAGCTCCGGCGGCAACAGGATCACCCTGGACGCGCGTGTCGATCCGCACGTGCTGCGCGTGGAGGTCCGCGATCGGGGGGAGGGCTTCGAGCCGCAACCCCGGGTAGAGCGGTCCGAGCCCGGCGGTTGGGGCCTCGTGCTGGTCGAGGGAATCGCCGAGCGCTGGGGGGTCAGGCGCGACCCCACCACCGTCTGGTTCGAGCTGCCGCGGGCCGCCTGATCGGCGTCAGCCGGAACGCGGCCCGAGCCGCGTCCAGACCGCCGCCGCGCCCTGATCCGCACCGCGCTGGACACATGACCCATCGGGCAGGACGGCCCGTCTGCCGATCCTCAACCGACCATGGCTCGAGGCAGAGGCGGGCTCCTCGCCGCCGCACTTGCGGCGGCCATCCTCGGTGCGGCTCCCAGCGGAGCCGCGGCGCATCGCTACGCGGACGCCGACAGCACCGACGTGACGGGCACTTGCACCGAGGACGCGCCCTGCCGCCTAGACCACGCGATCGAGGGGGCGGCCGCGGACGAGGTCGTGATCCTCGACGATGACACCTACGTCGTCGACTACCGGATCAACCCCGCGGTACCGGTCCACGTCCAGGGCCAGCCCGACGAGGGGCGGCCCAAGCTGGTCGGCTCCTGGAACGCCCTCGACTCGGCGCCCGCTGTGCTCGAGCTCCTCAACGGAGGCTCGCTGCGGCACCTGAAGATCGAGTCGCACGACCTGATGCAGCACGCCGTGGTGATCTCGGGTGCGACCGCGGAGGACCTGATCATCCGCTCCAAGGGCGACGAGGCCGTGAACCTGCTCGGCGGCGCCACCGGCACGCTGCTTCGCGACACCGTGGTCAGCAGCACCTACACCGGGATGGCCGCGATCGGGATAGACGACGGGCCCAGCGGGGTCGAGGGAGTGGACCTGCGCAACGTGACGGCGGTCGCCACGGGTGTGGGAGCGGTCGGAATCGACTCGCGCGTGGTCCAGAGCGACGTGACGATGGTGAACGTGATCGCCCGCGGCGGCATGGCCGCCAACGACATCCAGGGTCAGGACCCCAAGCTGGGCGTGGGCCACTCGAACTTCCGCGCCGAACAGTCGTTCGGCTGGAGCGACCTGGGCGGCAACCAGTCGGATGACCCCCTGTTCGTGGACGCGGGCGGCTTCGACTTCCGCACCTTCGCCGACTCACCCGTCGTCGATGCCGGGATCGTCGACTCCCTGACCGGGACGACCGATCCCGACGGCCTGCCGAGAGACCTCGGCGGCGCTCCCGACATCGGGGCTTACGAGAAACCGGTCGCGCGCCCGGCAGACGAGGTGGAGCCCCCGAAGGAGGAGCCTCTGCCCCTGCCGCTGCCGCCACTGCCCGCCGACGAGGCGAAGCCCGAGCTCGGCGTGAGCGTGGTGGGGGGCGTGGCCTCCGGGCAGATCTCCTTCAAGCCGGCCGGCTCGAGCGAGTTCGTGCCGCTGACCGGGGCGGCCAGCATCCCGGTAGGAGCTCTTGTGGACGCCCGCCGTGGTGCGGTCCGCCTGACCACTGCGCGCGGCGCCCAGGGCAGCTCCCAGGTCGGAGTCTTCTCCGGCGCGATGTTCCGCGTGCGCCAGGCGCGCACGCCCAACGCCTACACCGTCCTGAGCCTTGCCGGCGGAAGCTTCGAATCGTGCGCGCGGACAGCGGCCGGGAGGGGCGCGGTCGTCGCCTCTGGACGGCGGGCGCGCAGCGTCCGACGCCTGTGGGCGCGCAGCCGCGGAGGCCGCTTCCGCACGCGCGGGCGCCACGGCACCGCCACCGTGCGGGGCACCGTGTGGAGCACCGCGGACCGCTGCGACGGGACGATGGTGCGGGTCCGCCGCGGGCGCGTGCTCGTGCGCGACTTCGGCCGCCGGCGGCCGGTCCTCGTCACCGCCGGCGAGCGCTACCTGGCCAGGCGCTGAACCACGCGCAGGGTGAGCGCCAGCGCCGAGGCGACCGTGCCGTAGTCGACACGGTCGGGCGTGTCGGTCGGCCAGTGGTAGTTCGATGGCACGAGCCACTCGTTGACCGAAGCGATCGACGCCGTCGGATAGGACCTCCGTAGGGGGATCAGGCCGTCGGTGGCGTAGGTGGTGCGAAGGCCGCGCCGCAGGTGGATTCCCGCCTCCCGCGCGCACTCCGACACCAGCGACTTGACGTCCTCCGGGTAGTCGCGCATGCGGAGGAAGCCCTCGCCCTCGATCAGGATGAGCTCGGGCGAACCCACCGTGTCGAGGCACACGAACCAGGTGGACTCCGGGGGGAGATCGCCGAAGTGACGGCCGGCGAAGGCGATCATCCCCTCCTGGTTCGACTCCTCCGCGCCCATCGAGACGAGCAGCACCCGCAGCCCGGCGGGCGGCTGCTCGCGGAGCTTCCGGGCCAGCTCGAGGAGCACGGCGACTGCGGTGAGGTTGTCGTTGGCGCCGGGCACGACGGGCCGGCGCACCATGTCGCCCATCACGGCCGCCGTCCCCCCGGCCAGCACCGTTCCGGCCCGAATCGAGCGCCGGGAGCCGAGCAGCGAGCCGGTGGCGATCAGCAGCGGCCCGCCGAACACGAGCGCCATGGGCGGAGGCCAGCGATCAAGGCGGCCCACCAGACCGGGCGCCACGCGCCACAGGAAGCGCGGCACCCGCTGGTCGAAGATGAAGCTCGTGTGTGCGGCGTCATGGTGGGCATGGATCACCAGCGTGCGCTCGCCGGCGGGGTCGCCCGCCTCCGCCACCACATTGGGCGTAGGCGCGCGCGGCAGAAGCCGGCGCAGCGGGCGGCGGTGGCCACCGCCGAGGTCCTCCCACATGCACGCCGCGGCGAGGCCCCCGAGCAGCGCGCCCAGCGTGCGGCGGCCCCGCAGCGCGGCGATCCCGCCCGCCGCGGCGGCCGCGGCCAGCACCCCGAGTGGCCACTGGAAGCTGCCGTGCACGCGCTCGCTCTCGATCCGGACACGGCAACCGGCTTCGCGCAGCCGCTCGGCGATCCATTCCGCGGCCTCGCGCTCGCCGGGCGAGCAGGGCGCGCGCTCCAGCGACGCGAGCCGTTCCACCGTGGCCCTGAGGGCCGCTTCGCCCGCGCCGGCCAAGGCGTCAGCGCGGCGGCCAGGCGCCGGACTCGACCTTGCGGGCGAGCGCCTTCTGGCGACGGCGCCCGCGAGCCAGCGTCGGCCCGGCCGAGCGCAGGCCGATTCGCGGCCAGACGTCGGCCATCCGCAGCAGGGCGCCGCGGCGGCGCGGCATCGTGACCACGGGCTTGGGGCGATCGAGCAGCCGCTCGACCCTGGCCGCGACCTGCTCCGGCAGCAGCATGGTCCCCGAGAAGGACGCGGCGGCCGAGCGGTCCTCGAGCTTGTCGTAGAGCATGTTGGTCCAGACGCCGTCCGGGCAGACGCAGGAGATGTGGATGCCGCGCTGGCCCGCCAGCCGCAGGTCGGCCAGCGTGCCGAGGCTGAAGGCGATCGCGGCGTGCTTGGACGCGCCGTAGACAGTCTCGCCCGGCGAGGCCACGATCCCCGCCATCGAGACGAGGTTGATGACGTGCCCGGTCCCGCGCGGGCGCATCCGCCCCAGCGCGGCGAGCGTGCCGTTGATGGTGCCGACGGCGTTCACCTCGAGCATCAGCCTGATCGCTTCCTCCGGCTGGGCCCAGGGCTCGCCCGGGATCAGCAGGCCTGCGTTGTTGACCCATACGTCGAGCGTCCCGGCACGGCGCTCCAGCTCCGCCGCCGCCTCCTTGCAGGCACGCGAGTCACGCACGTCGAGCCTTGCGGCGAGCGCGGGCTCCCCGAGCCCGGCGGCGGCGCTTCGGGCCGTCTCTTCGTCGACGTCGGTCAGCTGCACGGTGTAGCCGCGCCGGTGAAGCACCCGCGCGATGGCGAGCCCCATGCCGCGGGCCGCCCCCGTGACCAGTGCGCCGCCCGGCGGCGCCGTGCCTGTTCCCGCCACTGACGTGAAGCTAGCGCGAAACGGGAATACTCCGGAGCCTGATGGAGCGCTGCGCAATCAGCCGCCGCGGCCTGATGGGAGCGGGCGCGGCGGCCGGGGCCGGGGCGATCCTCGGCTCGGCGCGGGCGGCCGAGGCGCAGAGGCGCAGGCGCCGCCGCCGTCGCCGCCGCAGGACCCGTACGGCCGACGTGGCCGTCGTCGGCGCGGGCTTCGCCGGGCTGACTGCCGCGCGCCGGGTCACCCGGGCCGGCTACTCGGCGATCGTGCTCGAGGCGCGGGATCGGGTGGGCGGCCGGGCGCTGAACAAGCGCCTGCGCGGCGGCGACGAGACCGAGCGCGGCGCGACGTTCGTGGGCCCGACCCAGAATCGCATCCTGGCCCTGGCCGAGGACCTGGGCGTCGCCACCTTCCCCACCTACAACGAGGGCGAGAACGTCTACTACGCCGACGGCTCGCGGATGACCTACAGCGACCAGTCGCCCCTCGGCACGGCGCCGCCCGACCCGCTGGCGATCCCCGACCTGGCAAATGTCGTGACCCAGCTCAACGAGATGTCGAAGGAGGTGCCGGTCGACGCCCCCTGGGAATCGCCGCGCCGCGGCGAGTGGGACGGGCAGACCCTCGAGGAATGGGTCAACGAGAACAGCGTCAGTCCGCGCTTCCGCCAGCTGGTGCCGGTCGCCACCCGGCCGATCTTCGGAGCCGAGCCGCGCGAGCTGTCGCTGCTGTTCACGCTCTTCTACATCGCCGCCTCCGGCGACGAGCGCAACACCGGCACCTTCGAGCGCAACTTCAATACGCGCAACGGCGCGCAGGAGCAGCGCTTCGAGGGCGGCTCGCAGATCCTCTGCGAGCGGTTGGCGGCGCGGCTGGGCCGCCGCGAGGTGGTGCTGCGCTCGCCGGTGCGCCGCATCGTCCAGGGGCGGCGCCACGTGAGGGTGGAGTCTCGCCGGATGAACGTGCTGGCGCGCAGGGTCATCGTTGCGATCCCGCCGGTGCTGACCGCCGGGATCGACTTCCGCCCCGGCCTCCCGGCCATGCGCGCGGAGCTCGCGCGTCGGATGCCCCAGGGCACCCTGCTCAAGGTGACCACCGTGTACGACCGGCCCTTCTGGCGCGACCAGGGGCTGACCGGCGGCGCCGTCTCGATCAACGGGCCTGTAAACGTCACCTTCGACGACTCTCCCCACGACGGGTCGCCCGGCGTCCTGTTCGGCTTCGTCGGCGGCGACGAGGCCCGCCGGTTCGTGGGGAGGTCGCGGGCCGACCGCCGCCAGGCCGTGCTCGACAACCTGGCCACGTACTTCGGGCAGGAGGCGGCGCGGCCGCGCAACTACTTCGAGACCAACTGGCCGGCCGCCCGCTGGTCGCGCGGGGGGCCCGTGGGGATCGCCGGGCCCGGCGTCCTGACTGGGGTCGGGCCCGCGCTGCGTCAGCGCTTCGGCCGCGTCCACTGGGCCGGGACGGAGACCTCGACCTACTGGGCGGGCTACATGGACGGGGCGGTTCGCTCCGGCGAGCGCGCGGCCCTGGAGGTGCTCGAGCGGCTGTGAGGCGGGCGCTCGCGGTGGCGGCGGCGCTGGCCGCCGTGGGCCTGGCGGCCGTGCCCCCGGCCGGGGCCCAGGACCGCCCGCGCTGGCACACGCGCCTGCTGGCGAAGGTGCCCACGCCGGGCTATCCGGCCCTCGCCTACGTCCATCCCAACGGCCGCATCTACGTCGGCACCTACGTCAACCCGCGCGGCGACTCTCAGCGCTCCCGGGTCTTCGAGTACACGACCCGCGGCGTGCTGGTCCGCTCCTGGATCGTCCCCGGCCAGGACCTGTCCGCCGAGCACGGCGTCCAGGCGGCCACGAGCGACGGCCGCGGGCGCCTCGTGCTGCTCGACCGCTCGCCTGCGCGGGCGCTCCTCCTCAACCGGCTCACCGGGACCTTCCGCCAGTACGCGACCTTCGCCGACCTGGCGCCCTGCCCGCCGGTGGGCTCGAGGCAGAACTGCTCCCCGACCGAGCAGGACCTGAAGCCGGTGCCCAACTACGCCGCGTGGGGGCCCGACGGCAGCCTGTACGTCACCGACTTCCACCAGGGCGTCCTGTGGCGCGTGCCGCGGGGCGGGGGGGAGGCGCAGGTCTGGCTGGCCGACGAACGGCTCGACGGCGGGCAGTTCGGCACCACAGGCATCGCGCTGGCCGCCGACCGGCGCACGCTGGTGGTGGCGCAGGGCAGCTCGGGCGGGCTGCCGATCGGCCCGATCAACCCGACCACCGGCAAGCTCTACCAGGTCGAGATCCGCCCGGACGGGTCTCCCGGGGAGCTCCGACAGCTCTGGGAGAGCGGCCCGGCGGACCTGCCTGACGGCTTCGCGATCGCCCGCTCGGGGAACCTCTACGTGCCGCTCGCCGGCGACGCCAACCAGATCGCCGTGGTTGCCCCCGACGGCCGCGAGCTCGAGCGCTTCCCGCGCGACGAGGGCAGCGGCGACAACGGCTCGCCGGCGCCGTTCGACACGCCGTCGAGCGCGCGCTTCTCCGGCACCCACGTGATCGT
>DATACN010000127.1:0-2386 GCA_036258995.1 Thermoleophilaceae bacterium
CGCCATCCCGCGCACCTCGGGCTGGATCGCGCAGTGGCTCGAGATGGTCACCGACGACGAGACCAAGATCGCCCGCCCACGCCAGATCTACACGGCCGAGCGCGAGCGCGACTACGAGCCGGTCGACGGCCGCGACCAGAAGGTCGACCCGCCCTCAGGCCGCGAGGCAACCTCAACGATCGACCCAACAGCCGCGTAGGGCGCTTGGGCACGTAAGCAAGCGCCGGGGGGGCGAATGTGCACTTGTCATCCCATACGGATGACAGATGCACAATCACTCGATTGACGAGGCAATCGCCGCGCTTGCCGGCCGCCAGTACGGGGTGGTCAGCCGCGACCAGCTGCGCCGCCTAGGGCTGGGCGACACGCCGGTCCAGCGTCGCCTTGCCGCGGGGCGGCTGCACCGGATTCACAGGGGCGTCTACGCGGTTGGCCACCGCTCCCTTACCCAGCGGTCTTTCGAGCTGGCGGCCGTGCTGGCCTGCGGACCCGGTGCGGTGCTCAGCCACCGATCGGCGGCGAAGCACTGGGGCCTCGTGAACGGGGCGCCGAAGATCGAGGTGACCTGCAAGCGAACTCGTCCGCCCTCACCCAGCATCGTCGTCCACAGGTCGCCGCTGCCGTCCGAGCACCGTGTCGTCCGGGATGACATCCCGGTCACGACCGTGGCGCGCACGATCGTCGACCTCGCCGACGTCCTCACCCAGCCTCGCCTCGCGGACGCCGTCAACGAAGCAGAGGTCCAGCGCGTGTTCGATCTACGGGAGGTCGAGCAGGCGCTCGAGCGAATGCCCGGCCGCCGGGGCCGCGCCAAGCTCGACCGCATCCTCGCCGACTACACGCCGACGCCCTTCACCCGCAGCGAGGCGGAGCGCCGGTTCCTCAAGATGTGCGCCAGGAATGGATTGCCGCGGCCGCGCGTAAACATGAACATCGCGGGTTACGAGGTGGACTTCCTGTGGCCGGAGCAAGCACTGGCCGTGGAGGTCGACGGCGCCTCCGCACACCTCACCCAGCAAGCCTTTCAGCGGGACCGCCGCCGCGACCGCGACCTGGCAGCGAAGGGGATACGAGTCGTGCGCGTCACCTGGCGGGACCTGGAGGAAGGACGGGCCCTGGCCCACCAGATGAAGGCGATCCTCGCCGCCTAGATCCGGAACACCGGCACCAGCCGCTTCTCGTGCTCGGCGTCGATGCGGGCCACCACCTCGAGGTGCTCCTCGAGGCCCGAGCCCCGGAGCTTGGTGGCGAGCAGCTCGTCCACCTGGAACAGGCCGGATGAGTTGTTCATCGCGATCTCGATGCGCGCGGCCTTCTCGCCTCGGCCCGGGTCGATGGTGACCTCGTCGATGGCGGCCGCCGACAGCGAGTGGATGTTCGGCCGCCCGCTCTCGAACGGCACGCGCGAGCGGCCGGAGGCCATGTCGAGCGCGTCGGCGACGCGCACCACGCCCGCCTCGACCGTGAGCGGGTCGCCGCGGCGGCGGTGGCCGATCACCGCGTGGAGCGCCTCCGACACCACGACGGTCAGCTCGGGCTCGTCGTAGATGCCCTCGAGCAACAGCGGCAGGCTGTCTGCCGCCAGGAACAGGCTGTAGGCCTCGTGGTCGGTGCGGTGGATCGACATGCCCCCGTCGTGAAGCAGGCACGCGGCCGCGATCACCACCTCGGCGTCGTGCGCGCGCATGCCGTGGTCGCTCACCATCGCCGGCTCCAGGCCGCGGCGGTTGAGCAGCCGGAACAGCCGCAGCCCGATGTTCAACACGATCTGCACGTGCACCCAGGAGTGGTCCGACATCCCGAGGCGCTCGGCGAAGACCTGCTGCATGTACCACCACGCCCGCACGCGGTCGTCCGCGTTCGCCGCCGCCAGGAAGCGCTCGAGGCGCCGGTTGCCCCTCGTCGGCGCCCGGATCTCGAGTTCGGGCAGTTCCATCCGGCTTAGACTTCGGTCGATGGTGCGAGACCTCCTGCACGACGGCCACGGCAGGCGGATCTCGGACCTCCGCGTGTCGGTCACCGATCGCTGCAACTTCCGGTGCCAGTACTGCATGCCGGCCGACGGGCTTCCCTGGCTAGAGCGAAGCGAGATCCTGAGCTTCGAGGAGATCGAGCGGGTGGTGCGCGTGATGGCCGGCATGGGCGTGACCGACGTGCGGCTGACGGGCGGGGAGCCGCTGGTGCGCCGCGAGCTCCCGCTCCTGGTCGAGATGCTCGCGCGCGTGGACGGCATCGAGGACCTCTCGCTGACCACGAACGGCTACCTGCTCGAGCGCGACGCCGATGCCCTGGTGGCCGCGGGCATTACGCGGGTGAACGTCTCGATCGACACTCTCCAGCGCGATCGCTTCTTCCACATGACCCGCCGCGACTCGCTGCCGCAGGT
>DATACN010000128.1:0-4998 GCA_036258995.1 Thermoleophilaceae bacterium
ATCTTGCCGTCCTCCTTGAAGGCGGGCGCGAGGGCGGCGAGCGCCTCGATCGTCGAGTCGCGACGAATGCCCTGGTCGGTCACGTAGGTATGGCCGTTGACGGCGAACGGCACCATCTCGCGCTCGAAGCGCCCCTCCTCGGTGGCCTGGTGCGCTTCGAGCGGGAGATGATCCCGTTCGCGGTCAACGGCGACACGTACGTGACCGACCAGGGCATCCGCCCGGACACCGACCTCGAGAAGCTGGCGGCGCTCAAGCCGGCCTTCAAGGAGGACGGCAAGATCACGGCCGGCAACTCGTCGCAGATCTCCGACGGCGCGGCGGCCGTGCTCCTGATGGACGCCGAGACGGCGAAGGCCCACGGGCTCAAGGCGCGCGCGCGGATCGTCGACCAGACGACGGTGGGCGTCGACCCGGTGATCATGCTCACCGGCCCGATCCCCGCCACGCGGAAGCTGCTCGATCGCAGCGGCATGAAGATGGACGACATCGACCTCGTCGAGATCAACGAGGCATTCGCCTCGGTCGTGGCGGCCTGGCGCCGTGAGCTCGAGCCCGACATGGATCGCGTGAACGTCAACGGCGGGGCGATCGCCCTCGGCCACCCGCTCGGCTCGACCGGCGCCCGCCTGATCACCACGCTGCTGCACGAGCTCGAGCGCTCGGACAAGGAAACCGGTCTCGTGACCATGTGCTGCGGCGGCGGCCTGGGCACGGGCACGCTCATCCAGCGCGTCTAGCGCTCATGCCGCGCTCCGGCGCGGTCGATATTCCTGGAATGCCGCGGAATTCCGTCCGCATTGCCTGCGAGCGCGGTTGGACCCTGATCGAGCTGCTTGTCGTCGTGGTCGTGGTCGGGGTGCTGGCGGCGATCGCGCTGCCGGTCTTCCTCTCCCAGCAGGGCAAGGGCAAGGACGCCGCCGCCAAGTCGGACGCCCGCAACGTCGCGACGGCGGTCGAGTCGTGCAGCCTTGGCGAGCGCGACTACCGCGACTGCGACGAGCAGTCAGAGCTGGCGAGCGAGAGCGGGGGATACGGCTGGGGGAACGGGCCCGGGCAGGTCAGGGTGCTTTCGGCCACAGCCAATTCGTTCACGGTAGAGGCGGTCTCGAAGCAGCGGACGGGCTCGACGAGCAACACGTTCACGCTCACGCGAGAGTCGAACGGCTCGGTTTCGCGGACCTGCAGCGGCACGGGCGGGTGCGACGACGGCAGCTGGTAGCCGGGGGTTGGGCTCGGTAGCAGGGGTTATCTGCGCCGGGTAGCGGGTACGTGCACGGAGGTGCAGGTGGCTAGCCAGGGAGCAGTTCTAGGCGGGCGGTATCGGGTCGTGCGCATGCTCGGCGCAGGGGGCATGGCCAGCGTCTTCCTGTGCGAGGACGAGCGGCTGGGCCGCGAGGTCGCTGTCAAGCGCCTGCATGCCCACAGCCCCACCCAGACCGCTCAGCGCTTTGCGCGCGAGGCCAAGGTGGGCGCCTCCCTCAACCACCCCAACCTCGTCTCCGTCTACGACACCGTGACCGACGACGAGGCGGTCCTGATCGTGATGGAGCTCGTGCGCGGCGAGTCACTCGCCGACGCGCTGCGCCGCCGCGGCCCGCTCGAGACCGAGGAGGCGCTGTCGGTCGTGCGCGACGTGGCGAGCGCCCTCGACCATGCCCATTCGCACGGCGTCGTGCACCGCGACATCAAGCCGGCCAACGTGCTGTTGCGCGAGGACGGCATGGCCAAGCTCGTCGACCTGGGCATCGCCACCGCCGCCGACCAGACGCGCATCACCCAGAGCGGAATCCTGCTCGGCACGGCGGCCTACATGGCTCCGGAACAGCTCGACGGCGGCGAGGCCGGGCCCGCCACGGACGTGTATGCCCTGTCCGTCGTCGCGTTCGAGTCGCTGTCGGGGAGCCGCGCCCGCAGCGGCCGCACGCCGATGGAGATCGCCCACCAGATCGCGACCGAGGGCCCGCCCGACCTCCAGGAGGTGTGGGACGAGGCTCCGCCCGAGGCCGCCGCGGTGCTCTGCCGCGGCATGGCCAGGGACCCCGCCGAGCGGCCTGCCTCGGCCGGCCAGCTGGCGGAGGAGCTCGAGGAGGCCTTCGAGAAGGACGAGCCGACCGTCCGCACGCGCAAGCTGGGCGCTGCCGCGCCGGTCCCGGTCGAGAGCGACGGCGGCGGCGAGACCGCGGCTCCCACCACCGCCCCTAGACGCGTGGAGGCGGCGCCCGCTCGGCGGACGGACGAGCGGCCGGAGCGCCGCCGCAACGCGGCGGTTCCGATCACTCTCGCGGTGGTCTTGCTTGCCCTCGCCGGGATCGCAGCCATCGCCGCGCTGTCGTCGGGCGGCGACGGCGAAGAGCAGCGGAGCGCAGACAGCAGGCAGCAGGATCGGCAGACACCGCGTGAGCGGCAGCGCGAGGAGCCGGCGGCCCAGCAGCCGCAGGCCGAGGCGCCTGCCGCCGAGCAGCCCGCTGCCCCGGCGCCGGCTCCCTCCAGCGGTAGCGGATCGTCCGCGAGCGGGAGCCAGCTCAACGACCAGGGCTTCGCGCTGATGCAGCAGGGCAACTACGAGGACGCCGTCCCGGTCCTCCGACAGGCCGTCGCGTCGTGGCCCGAGGACAGCCGCGACATCACCTACGCATACGCGCTCTTCAACCTCGGCAAGTCGCTGAATCGCTCCGGGAGCCCCGACGAGGCCATCCCGTACCTCGAGAAGCGCCTGACCTGGGACGACCAGCGCGAGACGGTCCAGGCCGAGCTCGACCTGGCCCGCCGGAACGCCGGCTAGGGATAGGAGGCGAAGCGGGCGGGGTTCAGGCGGCCGCGCCGCGGGCCGCCGCCGCGAGTGCCTCGACGATTCGGGGCCGATCGCCGAACGGCATGGCCAGCAAAGTGGTGGCGCCGGCGCGCTCGTAGTCGTCCAGGCGATCGTCGAGCTCGCCCGGCGGGCAGCAGATCGCGCTGCTTTCGATGAACTCGTTGCTGAGGGCCGCCGCGGCGCCCTCGCGGTCACCGGCCTGGAACAGCTCCTGCACCTGTCGGGCAGACTCGCCGTGCCCGAAGCGGTCCGCGGTCTCGACGTAGAAGTTCTTCTGCTTGGCCCCCATCGCGCCCATGTAGAGGGCCAGCCACGGGCGCGCCAGGCCGCGGGCACGCCCGCGGTCCTCGTGCACGCAAACCATCACCACCGGTGAGATGTCCACGTCCGTTCCGCGGAACGGCTCGAGCAGCTCGTCCGCCCGCTCGGGGGAGAACATGAACCGAAGCCAGCCGTCGGCGATCCGGGCAGCCTGCTCGACCGCCTTGGGGCCGATCGCGCCGAGGTAGACCGGAATCCGTTCCTGGACCGGCTTGGCCAGCAGCTTGAGCGGCTTGCCGAGCTCGCTTCCGTCGAGCGGGAGCTGGAACTCCTCCCCGTGATACTCGAGCGGCCCCTCGCGGGCCAGCGCGGCGCGCACGACCTCCACGTATTCGCGCGTCCTCGCCAGCGGCCGGGCGAAACGCACCCCGTGCCAGCCCTCGGACACCTGCGGCCCCGACACCCCCAGGCCCAGGCGGAAGCGCCCGCCCGACAGGACGTCCAGGGTTGCCGCGGTCATGGCGGTCATCGCCGGCGTCCGCGCCGGAATCTGCAGCAGCCCGGAGCCGAGCCCGACCCGCTCGGTGACCGCGCTGAGGTGACCGAGCACCGACACCACGTCCTGGCCCCACGCCTCGGATACCCATACCGAGTCGAGGCCCTCGCGGTCCGCCTGCCGGGCTAGCTCGATCTGCTCCTCCGCCGAGAACCAGGGCCAGTATGCGAGGAACAGGCCGATTCGCACGGCGGCATACTAAGCCGATGGCACAGGCGGCCACGGGGCCGGACAGCGCGGTGCTGGAGCTGGTGCCCAGCGACGAGGAGCGAATGCTGCGCGAGGCGGTCCGCGGGATCTGCTCGAGCTTCGGGCGCGACTACTCGCGCCGCAAGTACGCGCAGGGCGAGCCCCCGACCGAGCTCTGGGACGCGCTCGCCGAGAAGGGCTACCTCGGAGTCAACCTCCCCGAGGAGTGGGGCGGCGGCGGGCTCGGCATGTCCGGCCTGGCCGCCGTCGGGGAGGAGATCTCGGCGGCCGGCAGCTCGCTGCTCCTGATCGTGGTGTCCCCGGCGATCGTCGGATCGATCCTGGCCCGGCACGGCACGGAGGCGCAGAAGGAGCGCTGGCTGCGCGGCATCGCCGCCGGCACGACGAAGGTGGCCTTTGCCATCACCGAGCCCGACGCCGGCACCAACTCGCACAACCTCCAGACGTCGCTGAAGCGGGAGGGCGACAAGCTCGTCCTGCGGGGCCAGAAGACCTTCATCTCCGGCGTCGAGCATTCCGACGCCGTGCTCGTCGTTGCGCGAACGCGGCTCGAGGACGGCTCGCTGGGCCTACCCTCGCTGGCGATCGTCGACGTCGACGCGCCGGGCTTCATCCGCGAGGCGATACCGATGCCCTACATCGGGCCCGACTACCAGTGGCAGCTGTTCTTCGACGGCGTCGAGATCGAGGAGGGGCGGCTGATCGGCGGCGAGAACGGCGGGCTCGGGGCGGTCTTCGACGGGCTCAACCCGGAGCGGATCATGGGCGCCGCCATCGCCTGCGGCGCGGGGCGGAGGGCGCTCGAGCGCGCCGCGGCGTATGCCAACGAGCGGGTGGTGTGGGGCGTGCCGATCGGAGCCCACCAGGGGGTGGCACACCCGCTGGCCGAGGCCAAGATCGACCTCGAGCTGGCCCGGCTGATGACTCGCAAGGCGGCCGCCCTCTATGACGCCGGCGTGCCCGGCGCGGGCGAGGCCAGCAACATGGCCAAGTACGCGGCCGCCGAGGCCGCCATCAAGTGCGTGGACCGCGCCATCCAGGCGCACGGCGGCAACGGCTTCGCGCTGGAATACGGCCTGAGCGACATGTGGTGGGGCGTGCGACTGACGCGCACCGCGCCCGTCTCGCGGGAGATGATCCTCAACTACGTGGCCGA
>DATACN010000129.1:0-2063 GCA_036258995.1 Thermoleophilaceae bacterium
CTGGCCGCGGCAGCCCGGGCGATCTCGCCCTTCGTCAAGCAGCTGCTGGGCCGCGAGGCCGCGCCCGGCACCGAGCAGGGCCCGGGCTTCTAGCGCTCAGCCGGCCCAGGCCGGCTAGCCGAAGAAAGTCTCGGCGACCTCGTATTCATCCGGCGGGACCGTCCGCAGCTCTGCCACCGCGTCTCCCAGCGGGACCAACTCGATCCGGTTGCCCTTCAACGCGGGCATCGTCCCCCAGCGCTGCTGGGCCGCCGCGTCGATCGCAGCGACGCCGAGCCGGGTGGCCAGCACGCGATCGAAGGCGGTGGGGCTGCCGCCGCGCTGGGTGTGTCCGAGCACGGTCGCGCGGGTCTCATAGCCGGTGCGCTGCTCGATCTCGGCCTCGAGCCGCTGGCCTATGCCGCCCAGGCGCACGTGGCCGAACTCGTCCTCGGCCCCGGTGACGGTCTCCATCGTCCCCTCCTTGGGCGTCGCGCCCTCCGCGGCCACGACGATCGAGAAGTAGCGGCCACGTGAGTGGCGGCGGCGGATCAGGCGGCAGACGTCGTCGATGTCGAAGGGACGCTCGGGGATCAGGATCACGTCCGCGCCGCCGGCGAGACCCGAGTGCAGCGCGATCCAGCCCGCGTGGCGTCCCATCACCTCCACCACCATCACGCGGTTGTGGGACTCGGCGGTGGTGTGCAGGCGGTCGATCGCCTCGGTGGCCACCTGCACCGCCGTGTCGAAGCCGAAGGTCATGTCGGTGCCGCCGAGGTCGTTGTCGATCGTCTTCGGGACACCGAGCACGGGCAGGCCATGCTCGGAGTGCAGCCGCGAGGCGGCCCCTAGCGTGTCCTCTCCGCCGATCGCCACCAGCCCGTCGAGGTGCAGGCTGCGCATGTTGTCGCGGATGCGGTCGGGCCCGTCGTCGTGCTTGAACGGGTTGGTGCGCGAGGTGCCGAGGATGGTGCCGCCGCGGGGGAGGATTCCCCGCGTCGACTCGATCGTCAGCTCCTCGAAGGCGTTCTCGAGAGGGCCGCGCCAGCCGTCGCGAAAGCCGACTATCGCGTGGCCGTAGCGGTCGATCCCCTTACGGACTATCCCCCGGATGACCGCGTTGAGGCCGGGGCAGTCGCCGCCGCCGGTGAGCACCCCGATCCGCACACGGGGCAACATACCGCCGTGCGCGAGCGTCACCCGATCCGTGGCTACACGCTGGCCGCCGCCGGCGCCGCGATGTGGGCGCTCAACGGGAGCATGGCGCGAACCCTGCTGGAGGACGACGTCGACGCCTTCCGCCTGTCCCAGCTGCGGTCGGCCGGCTCGTGGCTGATCCTGCTGGCCGCGCTCGCCGTGTGGCGGCGGAAGCTGCTTCGCGTGGACCGCGCCGAGCTGCCCTCGCTCGCGCTCCTCGGCGTGCTCGGGCTGGCCGGAGTCCACGCCACCTACTTCCTCGCCATCGAGCGGCTCGAGATCGGCCCCGCGGTCACGATCCAGTATCTGGCGCCGCTGCTGCTTCTGGTGTGGCTGCGGGCCGTGCACGGACGGCGCCTGGCGGCGGGCCTGTGGGGGGCGGTGGCGCTGTCGGTGGTCGGCTGCTTCTTCGTGGTGCGGGCCTACGACCCCGGATCGCTCGACGCGCTCGGCGTGGCGGCGGCGTTCGGCGCCACGCTCACCTTCGCGATCTACATGGTCGGCTCCGAGCGCGCGGGCCACGCGCACGAGCCGGTCACGACCCTGTTCTGGGCGTTCGGATTCGCCACCCTGTTCTGGGCGCTGGTGCTCCCCTGGTGGTCGTTCCCGTTCGGAAAGCTCGACTCCGCGGAGAACGCGCTGCTTGCTGCCGGCGTGGTGATCGTGGGCACTTTGCTGCCGTTCATCTGCATGGTCTCCGCGCTGCGCCACGTGCCCGCCCCGCGGGCGGCCGTGGTGGCCACGCTCGAGCCCGTCCTGGCCGGGGTATTCGCCTGGATCATCCACGACGAGAGCCTGGCGGCCGTCCAGGTCGCGGGCGGCGCCGCCGTGCTGGCGGCGGTGGCCTGGGTGCAGGCCAGGCGGCCCGACCTCGAGGCCGAGCTGGC
>DATACN010000130.1:0-10683 GCA_036258995.1 Thermoleophilaceae bacterium
CCGCCCGTCCATCATGTCGCTCGGCGCCACGGCGTCGGCCCCGGCTCCGCCATGCGAGATGGCCGTCTTCGCGAGCAGTTCGAGGGTGACGTCGTTGTCGACCTGGCCGTCCTCGCGGATCACGCCGCAGTGGCCGTGCGAGGTGTAGCCGCACAGGCACACGTCGGTGATCACCACGAGCTCGGGGTGAGCCTCCTTGATCGCGCGCACCGCGAGCTGCACGACGCCCTCGTCGTCGTATGCGCCCGAGGCCTGGTCGTCCTTCTCCGCGGGCAGGCCGAACAGCAGCACGGCGGGGATCCCCAGGTCATGTGCCTCGCCTGCCTCCTCGACGGCGTGGGAGATCGACAACCGCTCTACGCCCGGCATCGCCTCGACCGGGCTGCGGCTGTCGGTTCCGAGCTCCACGAACAGCGGCAGCACGAGGTGGGACGGGGTGAGCTCGGTCTCGCGGACCATGTCGCGCAGGACCCCTGTCTTTCGCAGCCGCCGCAGCCGCGTGGCGGGAAAGGCCATGGCGCCCAGTGTACGCTCGCGCGGTGCGCAGCCTCGCGGTGTCGGCGATCGGGCGTGACCGGCCCGGGATCGTGGCCGGGGTCACCGGGGTGCTGCTGCGACACGGCGTCAACGTGGAGGACACGCAGATGACGATCCTGCGCGGCCACTTCACGATGATGCTGTTCCTCGCCGCGCCGGACGAGCTCGACACGGCGGCGCTCGAGCGCGACCTGTCCCAGCCCGAGACCGGCCTCGAGGCCCTGTCCGTCGCGGAGCTCGAGGAGTTCGAGCCGGGCCCCGAGCCGACGCATACGGTCACCGTCTACGGCGCCGACCACCCGGGGATCGTCCACGCCGCCGCGTCCGCCCTGGCCGAGCGCCAGATCGACATCACGGACCTGAACAGCCGGCTGATGGACGACGAGGAAGGCCAGGCTCTCTACGTGCTGATGATGGAGGTGGCCATGCCCGCCGGCGCCTCGGCGGACGAGCTCGACGCGGCGCTCGACGACGTCGCGGCGCGCGAGGGCGTCGAGGTCACGCTGCACGAGCTCGAGCGCGACGAGCTGTAGGTGGGCGCGCGCGAGGTCCTGCGCTACCCGCACCCGTCGCTGAAGGCGGTCGCGCGCGAGGTCCAACCGGGCGAGGAGGCCAAGCGGGTCGCGACGGACCTGGTCGACACGATGCGCTCCTTCGGACACTGTGTGGGCCTGGCGGCGCCGCAGATCGACGAGCTGGTGCGCCTGATCGCGGTCGACGTGACGGGGCACCCCAAGGCCACCGCCGCACACGGCCTGCTGGTGCTGGCGAACCCGCGGGTTGTGACCGCGTCCGGCGCGGAGGTCGCCCGAGAAGGCTGCCTGAGCCTCCCCCACCTGACCGCGAACGTGCGGCGGGCGACTTCGATCGCGGTCGAGGCGACGGACCCCGACGGCGCCGAGGTGCGGGTGGAGACCGAGGGCTTCGAGGCGCGCTGCCTGCTTCACGAGATCGACCACCTCGACGGGATCCTGTTCCTGGACCGGGTGGACTCGCTGGCGACGGACGTCTTCCGCCGCAAGCAGTACGGCTAGCCGAACCGCCGCAGGGCCAGGCGGCTGATGGCTCCGAAGGCCGCGAACAGCCCCGCCAGGTGGAGCAGCGGCACGAACAGTCCGCCCGAGTCGTTGAGCGCCGCCTCGAGCGCGTCGAGTGCGGGCTTGAACGGGAAGGCCGCCGAGACGACGCGGATCGCGTCGTAGAGCGCGGGTGCGACCGCGCCCGACGGCACCAGGGCCAGGAACGCCAGCGGCAGGGCGAGCATGAACGCGAGCAGCGACGCCGCCCGCACCTCGCGGGCGACCGCCCCGATCGCCAGGCCGAGGGCGGCGAACGCGAGCGCGCCGACGGCAAGCGCCAGGACCCACAGCGGCAGCCGGCCCCAGTCGAGGTCGACGAACAGCCCGAGGCCGATCAGCATGAGCAGGCAGGCGGCCAGCGAGCAGGCCGCCGCCAGTCCGGCCTTCTCGAGCAGCAGCCCGGTGCGCGACACGAGCCCGCGCACCAGGCGCGGGAACGCGTTCTCCTCGCGCTCGAGCGCCAGGGCGCCGGCCGCCAGAAGCACTGTGATGAACATCAGCGACACGGCTACGGCCAGCGCCACCGCGAACGAGCTGAGCGAGGTGGAGCCGCCGCTCAGCTCCGTGGCGTCGACCCTGATCGGCTCGCCGACCACCGACAGGATGTCATCCGAGAAGCCCAGGTTCTCGCGCGCCAGCGCGGAGAACTCGATGACCCGCTGGATCTCGGCGCCGACACCGGACCCCCGCGGGAGCTCGCGGGCCGCCTGCTCGAGGATCTCCTCCGAGCGCTCCAGGCCGAGCACCTCGAAGTCCTGGCCGAGGAAGCTGTAACGGCCGCCCGAGCGGATCAGGTCGAGCAGCTCGAGCGATTCCTCGGCGATCAGCACGGTCAGCGCCGCGTTGGCGGTCTGGACCTGCGACTTGATCGTGTTCTCGACGAACTGCTTCTTCGCCGGGTCCTCGGCGTTGTAGAAGACCTCGACGGTCCCGGGACGAAGGCCCGAGTCGAGCCGGCGCGTGATGTCCTCGGGCAGCACGAGCGCGCCCAGCACGTCGCCGTCGCGGACCATCCGGATCGCCTCGGCCCGGCTGTCCACCGGCACCGCCTCGATGGCGTCGAACAGCGACCGCACCTGCCGCGCAAGGTCGATCTCCTCGCCCGCCAGGTCGATCGTCTCGGCCGACTCCGGGACGGCGTTGTAGAAGGCCACCTCGGGCTTGTCCGGGCCGCGCGAGATCGCGAAGCCGATCAGCACCGCGATCACGACCGGGTAGAGCACGAGCAGCGCGACCAGCAGCGGCGAGCGCCGCAGGATCCGCAGGTCCTTCAACAGCAGCCAGCGCATCCGGGCGTCAGTGACCGCGCTGGTGCAGGAACGCGACGAAGGCGGCCTCGAAGTCGAGCCCGCTCGTCCCGACGACCTGCTCGAGCTCGCGCGGGGAGCCCTCGAACAGCGGCTCGCCGTCCGCGAGCACGATCACGCGGTCCGCGTAGCGGTCGGCCTCCTGCACGTTGTGGGTCGCGTAGAGGACGGTGGTTCCCTCGCCCGCCATTCGCAGGACGAACTCCCACAGCGCCTCGCGCTGGCGGGGGTCGAGCGCCGCGGTCGGCTCGTCGAGCAGCAGCACGTCGGGCTGCGCCAGCAGGCCGATCGCGATGTTCACGCGCTGGCGGTTGCCGCCCGACAGCTCCGCCACCTGGTCCCCCGCCCGCTCGCGCAGTCCGGTGAGCTCGAGCATCCGCTCGACCGCCGCGTCGGGGTCGGGCGCGCCCTCGAGGCGCGCGAACAGCCCCAGGTTCTCCTGCACCGTGAGCTTGCCGTAGACCGCCGCCTGCTGGGGCACCCAGCCGACCTCTCGCGGCAGCCTGCTGACGCTCCCCCCGTCCGCAGGCAGGATGCCCGCGAGGATCGAGAGCAGGGTCGTCTTGCCGGCCCCGTTCGGCCCGATCACGGCCACCAGCTCACCAGGCCCCGCGGCCAGGGAGACGTCGCGCAGAGCGGTCCGCTCGCCGAAGCGCTTGACGAGGCCGGTCACCTCGAGCACGGGGACCGCCTCACCGGCGGCCGGCTCGGAGCGCCTGCTGGCGGAGAGGCCCACTTCGCGGGCACCCCGCGCAGTGGCGGCCCTCTGCTCCATGGCGGACACCTTGGCAGAATCGCCCGCGGTGAAGCTCCTATTCGTCGGCGACGTGGTGGGAGGGGTCGGCCGCCGCACGCTGGCGGCGCTGCTCCCCGAGCTTCGCGACCGTCACGAGCCCGACTGGGTGGTCGTGAACGGCGAGAACTCCGCCGGCGGCGTCGGCATAACCGAGAAGACGGGCCGCGAGCTCCTGGCGATGGGCGCCGACGCAATCACGCTCGGCAACCACGCCTACCGGCACCGGGAGGCCTACGACTTCCTCGACCGGGAGTCGCGGATCGTGCGCCCCGCGAACTACCCGAAGGGCAGCCCCGGCCGCGGTCACACCGTGGTCGAGCGCGACGGCCGGTCGCTTGGCGTGGCCAACATCTCCGGCGCACTGTTCATGGAGGCGAGCCGCTCCCCCTTCGCCGAGGCCGACGCAATCGTGGCCGAGCTCCGCGACCGCGCCGACCACCTCCTGTTCGACGTGCACGCCGAGGCTACGAGCGAGAAGGTGGCGATGGGCTGGCACCTCGACGGCCGGGTCACGGCCTGCGTTGGGACCCACACTCACGTGCCGACCGCCGACGCCCGGGTGCTGCCCGGCGGCACGGCGTACATCTCGGACGTCGGGATGACGGGAGGCCGCGGTGGAGTGATCGGCGTCAAGCGCGACCTCGCGCTGGAGCGCTTCATGACCTTCACCCAGGTGAAGTTCGAGACCTGCGAAGAAGATCCGTGGCTGAACGCCGTGCTGATCGAAGCCGGCGAGAACGGCCTGGCGACGGGTATCGAGCAGCTTCTGCTGCCAGCAGGCTGACCGCCAGCAGCAAGGCCGAGTTACGCAGGGCCACCAGGGCGGTCGCGGCCGGCTCGCGCTCGACCACGTCGAAGTAGTGCGCGGGGAACTCGATCTGTGTGAGGACCGTGGCGGCGGCAATGGCGGCGGCGGCGGCATGCATGCGCCAGGCGAAGGCAAGGGCGCCGAGCGGCGCCAGCCAGATCACGTACTGCGGGCTCAGCACCCGGCCCAGCGCGACGTAGGCGGCGACGGCCGCCAGGCCCGCCAGGACCATCTCCCGGGTGCCGCGGCGCGCGTACGCGGCGAAGGCCACGAGGGCGACGAGCAGGACGGCGATGAACACCCCGCTCACGAAGCCGCCGGCCGGGTGCGTCAGGCCGTCGGAGCGGTGGCTCGAGACACCCTGCGCTTCGCCTGCGCCGAGGGCGTCGAGCGCGAGCAACACCGTCGCCGGTGAGCTCTCGACCTGCACCGGGCGATCGACCTGGTAGGTGAAGGCGTCGGCGGCGCCGCTCGGCGAGACGGCAACGGCGGCGACCGCCAGGACACCGAGCACCGCAACCAGGCAGGCGGCGCCCTCGAGTGCCTGCCGCCGCTCCCCATTGGCCACGAGCCAGGCCAGCGCGGGTGGGGCGGCGAGCAGCGGAAAGCCCTTCGTCATGGCACCGAGGCCGAGGACCGCGAGGCCGGCGCGCGGGCGCCCGCCCGCGAGCAGCAGCAGGGCCGCGAGCGTGAGAGCGACGGGCGCCAGGTCGAAGTGGGTGCGGACCATCGCGCCGCAGGCCAGCGGCATCGCCGCGGCGGCGAGCAGCGCACGGCGGCGGCTTCCCCCGGTGCGGGCGGCGAGGGCACCGGTGAGCAGCGCGACCGCGGCGGCGAGCAGCAAGGTCCAGCCGGCGAACGCCGCCCGGAACGCGTCCTCCCCCGTCCCGAGCAGGCCGGGCAGGGCGATTGCCGGCGCCGCGAGGGGCGGGTACTCGAGGAAAGCGTCGCGGTAGGGCAGCGCGCCGTCGAGGAGGGGCTCGGCGAGCTGGCGGTACACGAACAGGTCGTTCACCCGCTCGTCGGAGAACGGGGGAATCCAGAGGATCGCCGCCCAGCCGGCCAGAAGAAGCGCGAGGGCGGCGGCGAAGTCCCGCCTCACACCAGGGCGGGCTCCCGCTCCCGCCTTCTCCTTTCGTTGGCAGGGAACGCATCGCCGGGCTCCCGGTACGCACCCAGCATCGCCACCAGCGCGAAGGGCAGGAGCCAGACGACGTAGAGGTAGAACCAGTGCGTCATCGAAAGCTGCACGGCGACGATGACGGCCGCGCCGAGCGCCGCTACCTGGCGCGCGTCTCGTCGCCCCGGCACCATTGCCACGAGCAGCGCCAGTGCGACCGCCGCGGCCTTGACAGCGGTCTGGACCGGCTCGAGCCCGGGCTCCTGGCCCCACAGGCTGAAGGGCGACGGCCGCGCCGCCTGGTAGCCGATCGTCCGGTCGTACAGCTCGCGCGGCCCCCCATCGGGCACGAACGGCAGAGCCGACAGGACGATGCAACCGAGCAGCGCCAACGAGAACAGCGCCGCGGACCTGAGCCCGCGCCCCCGGCCCGCCGTCGCGAACAGCGGCGCCAGCGCGATCGGCACGAACTTGGCCGCCGCTCCCAGCCCGATCGCCGTCCCTCGCAGCAGGGCCGAGCTCCCGGCACGCGCCGGCTCGAGCGTGAGAGCCAGGAGCGCAGCTACGCACGCGAGGGCCACCAGCGTGTCGTTGGAGTTGCTCTCGAGCGCGAACGCCGTGTAGGGGCACGCGGCCCACGCCCACACGAGCGCCGCGCCCAGCATCCGGCCCTCCGCGCCCGGGCGCAGACGCCGCCCGAGCAGCCACAGCCCGCCCAGCGTCAACAGGTCGAAGACGAGCGCCGCCGCGTGCGCAGCGGCCAGCCCGTCCCAGGCGCCGCTCCAGCCGAGAGCCTGCTCGAAGGGCACGTAGAGCAGGTAGTTGACCGGCCCGTAGGTGTCGCCGTGCTCGACGTCGGCCGAGAAGCCGGCGCCGTAGAGCTCGTCTCCGTCGGCGATCCGGTCCGCTCCGATCACTCCCGCGTACCCGACGTCGATGACGTTCGAGTCGACCACGTTCAGGCCGGCGCGGAAGGCCACCAGGAAGGCGGCGCCGGCGAGGAGCCACCCGAGCGGCACGAACGGCACCAGCCGCTCGCGCCGCTCGTGCGGCCGGAAGCCGGCCAACAGGAGCCTTGCCAGCAGGTAGAGCAGAACCGGGTAGACGAGCGGCGCCGACTCGCCGATCTCCCCGCGGTTGAAGAACACGTGCGAGACGCCGAAGCCGAGCAGCACCAGCAGGTCCAGGTGGAGCAGGCGCAGCGGCCGCCGCGGATCCACGAACGGCAGCAGGAACAGCAGGCACAGCGGCAGCCATACGTACGGCGCGTTGAGCTTGCGGCCGAAGGCGCCGTCGTAGCCGCGCGCCATGGTCCAGGACACCTGGTCACCGGCCCACTGCTCGAGGATGGCGCCTCCGCGGTCGTCCACCTGGACCTGCACCACCTCGTCGTCGTCGCGGAACCAGCTGACCTGCCAGCGACCCGGCCCGTTCGTGTAGGCGGACGGCTGGAGGTTCCCGCGGCGGCGCTCCGCCCGCACCATCCCCGCCCGCGAGGCGATGGCTATCACCTGGCGCGCGCTGCGCTCGTACAGGCGGGGCGGCTCGGTCTGCGACGGCGGGGTGTCGAGCTCTGCCGCCGCCGCCGGAGAGGTTCCCAGCAGCGGGAGCAGCAGCGCGACGGCGAGCGCTACTCGCGATGGAGCGACAGGGAGAAGCTCCACATCTTGTTCCCGATGAAGTTGACCGGCGTGGCGGCGGCGATCGAGATGGCCTGCGCGCCCAGCTCGGGCAGGCCGGCGACACTCACCAGCAGCTCCAGCACGCTGGCCGCGAACAGGAAGGCGATGACGCTGACCGTGAAGAACCGGGCCGCCTGGAAGCCGGCATGGCCGGCGCGCGCCTGGAACGTCCAATGGCGGTTCCACCAGAAGTTGTTCGTGACCGCGACCACGAACGCGGCGGTCGCCGCCACCAGGTGGTGGAGGTCGAAGACCTCGAAGCAGAGCGCGAACACGCACAGGTTGACCACGTAGCCCGAGGCGCCGACCGCGCAGAACTTGACGAGCTGCACCCAGTTGTGCGGACGTCGAAGCCCCGCCCGCACGCGCAGGTGCAGGGCGTCACCCATGCCTCACGACGATACCGAGAAGTGCCGCAGAACCAGCGGCGTCACGTCGGACAGCGACCAGCGCTCGCGCTCGGGCACGTCGAGCCCGCACATCAGCAGGACCCCCTCGGAGTCGTCGCGGTGCAGGGAACCGTGGCTCCCTCCGCCGACGTGGTCGGCCCCACCCCAGTCCACGAACTCGTACCCCTCCTGAGCCGACACGAGCAGGTCGCCCCCATAGCGGCACTCGAGGGCCGACCAGAGCCGGGCCAGCGCGTCCGGGTAGTCGGTCTCCGCGATTCGCCCGTCCTCGAGGGACAGGCGCAGCGCCCGCGGCTCGCCCTCGATGCTCCAGCGGCGCCCGCGCGGATCCTCGAGGTCACCGTCCGGGGCGAAGCGCAGCTCGCCGCGCGGAGACCAGATCGATGCCTCGCCGTTGACCCGGTGGGCCACCACGTCGACCCCGTCCACCGCCCGCAATTCGCTCGCCGCGCGCGGCACCATCCGCTCGCGCGCCTCGTCGTCGAGCACGTAGACCATCGCCGAGCGGGCCGCGGGACAGACGGCCAGCTCTGCCTCCGCCGGCGCCGGGTCGGACGGTGCCAGCACCCTCCAGGCGCCGAACGCCTCGGCAAGGTTCACCCGCTCGGAGATCTCGGTCTGCGAGTGGTCCGACATCACGATCACCGCGTGGTCCTCGAGGAAGGCCTCGACGCCGCCGGCCACGTGCATGATCCGCTCGAGCGCGCGGTCCGCCTCCTCGATCGACTTGACCTGGCCCGAAGGGCCGAAGCGATGCGAGTGCGTGTCGTTGTCGGGCAGCGAGAAGAGCAGGAAGTCGAACAGGTCGTGCTCGACGAGGTAGGCGCCGACGCAGGCCGTGTGCTGGTCGCGCTGCCCGGGCAGGCCGAGCGCCGACGTGCAGCCGGTGCTGCGCGAGTCGAACAGGTCCGCGTAGAAAAGCTCACCCGCCCCGTAGACCGCGTGCCGGAACTGGGCCGCCTCGGCGATCCGCCGGTAGACGCTGTCGCCCGACGGCTCGTGGCGGGTGCGGCCGCGGTAGATCAGGTAGGTGGTGCAGGCGGTCCGCAGGCCGGCGTCGTCGAGGTGCTCGAAGACGGTCTTGCGCGCACGCGAGAGGTGCGCCATGTTCATGTTGTAGACCGTGTCGTAGAGCGAGCGGACGATCCCGAACGCCCGCGTCGCGGCCAGCGAGGAGCCGTACTCCACGTAGCGCTCCTCGCCGCGGTGGTACCAGTTCATCGACGGGATGTGGTGCTCGCCCGGGCCCAGGCAGCCGGTGGCTATGGAGGCCGACGCGACCGGCGTCACCGACGGGAAGGTCGAGAGGCAGTCGCTTACGTAGACGCCGCGCTCGCGGAGGGCGGCGAGTGCGGGGGCCCGGCCCTCCTCGATGGTGCGGTCCAGCATGTCCGGCCGCAGCGAGTCGATCACGGCCAGGACGAGCTTTCGGCTCACCTCAGGACCCTGAGCCCCGCGTACTTGCGCTCGCGCTCCTGCCGGCTCCTCACCAGGAGGAAGACGAAGGCGGCGAGGGCGAGGAACGAGACCGGCGGCAGGAAGACGGCGAGGGCGGCGAGCAGCAGGGCCGCGATCTCGGCATAGGCGGTCAGGAAGCTCCCGGACGGTCCCTCCCGCCCAGACTCGGCTCGGCCGTTCGCCCCCGAACCCCGCTCCTGGGCCGCGAGCCGGGCCCGGGTCCGGTCCAGCAGGCCCCCTACCGCCGCCCAGGCCAGCGCCCCGCACGCCACGCCGGCGAAGATCCCGGGCCAGGCCTCGCCTCCGCCCGCGGCCAGCGAGCCTGCGAACAGCAGCGCCCCCAGGGCCAGGCCGATGCTGGCGGCCGCCAGCTCGAGCATCCGGTTCGCCCCCGAACGTTCGGCCCCGTACCAGATCACAGCCAGGGCGAAGATCGCGAGCAGGAAGCCGGGCGACTCGAGGAAGTCCCAGGTCGTGCCGGAGAAGTCGATCCCTATATCGCCGCGGGCGAGCGCACCCGCCAGCAGCGGAGGCAGGAATGGACGAATTCCGCTCGCGCCGGCCAGGCCGGCGCCCTGTCCGATGTCGAGGAAGAGGCTCGTGGCGGGTAGGTGCGGTCGATACCCTGCGGGCGCCATGAAGATACCGGCAGGTCTGTGAGCATCTCCCGCGACCTCGAGCGCTACGCGGGACTGTTCGCCTCCCGCACCAAGGTCATGAAGTCTTCGGCGATGCGCGACCTGATGTCGGTGACCGCGCGGCCCGAGGTGATCTCGCTCGCCGGCGGGCTGCCCGACACGAGCACCTTCCCGCCGCACACGTTCGCGGCGGTCGCGCAGCGGATCGCCGCCGAGTCGTGCGCGAAGGCGCTCCAGTACGGCCCCACCGAGGGGCTCGACGAGACCAAGCACTGCATCGCCGAGGTCATGGCCGCCGAGAGCATGCGGGCCCCCCCCGAGGACGTGATCGTCACGACCGGCGGCCAGCAGGTGATCGACCTCGTCACCCGGACGCTGATCGACCCCGGCGACACGATCATCGCCGAGGGCCCGACCTACCCCGGCGCGGTGCCGTCCTTCAACGCCTACCAGGCGCACGTCGAGCAGATCGACATGGACTCCGACGGGATGCGGGTGGACCTGCTCGAGGAGACGCTCGAGCGCCTCGACCGCGAGGGCCGGCGGCCGAAGTTCATCTACACGGTGCCGAGCTTCCAGAACCCGGCCGGGGTGACCATGTCGCTGCCGCGGCGCCAGCGGCTCGTGGAGGTGGCCCACGAGCGCGAGCTGCTCGTGCTCGAGGACAACCCGTACGGCCTGCTCCGCTACGAGGGCGAGCCTCTGCCGCCGCTGTTCGCGCTCGACGGCGGTGTGTACGTGATGTACCTCGGCACGTTCTCGAAGATCCTCTCCCCGGGGATCCGGCTCGGCTGGGTGGTGGCGCCTCCGCCGGTGCTCGAGAAGATCAACCTGGGGAAGCAGGCGGC
>DATACN010000131.1:0-2794 GCA_036258995.1 Thermoleophilaceae bacterium
GCTCGCGCTCCACCCGGCGCACCTTCGCCTTGCCGAACGGGTCGAGCCTCGTGCCGCGCAGGCGGCGCAGCCGGTAGAGGGACCGGAACGACGGCACGAACCAGCTGCCGAGCTTGAGCTTGCGGTCGAGGCCCAACGCGCGCAGCAGCGGCGGGTGCAGGTTGAACCAGACCTTCACGTCTTCGCCGAACTCCGCGCGCAGCTTTGCCTGCTCCACGGCATCGAAGTGCAGGCGGGCGACCTCGTACTCGTCCTTGTACGCCATCAGCTTGAACAGGTTCCGGGCGACGGCCTCCGTCAGCTCGGTCCGGCCCGGCGTGCGCTCCTGCTCGGCGGCGAGCACGCGGCCGACCTTCTCCGCGTAGCGCCGCGCATACGCGATGTTCTGGTAGGAGGCCAGCTCCGGCACGCGGACCTCCAGCAGCCGGCGCAGCTCGCCGTCGCTCGCCACGGCGTCGATCAGCCCGCGCTCCTCATCGGACAGCTCGGGCGCCGGCGGGGGCTCCTCGCGCGTGGCACGCTCCACCGCATCCGGGTCGGCCACGCAGGCCCGGCCCCAGGCGAAGGCGGCCAGGTTCTTCTCGACGGCGGCGCCGTTCAGCCGGATCGCCTGCTCGATCGCCTCGCGCGAGACCGGCAGCACGCCCCGCTGCCATGCCGCGCCGAGGGCCAGGGTGTTGGCGGGCATGTGGTCGCCGAACAGGCGCTCCGACAGCGCCTGGGCGTCGAGGTAGACGTTCAGCTCCTTGCGCGTCACACGGTCGATCGTGTCGACCTGCGAGGCGAGCTCGGGAAAGCGCTGCTCGGTGTCGACGACCATCTTGCCGGTGGGGACCGCGCTGGTCGAGACGACCGCGACCGTGCGCTCGGGGTCGGCGGTCACGAGGTTCTTCGCGCTGGTGGCCCCGAGCACGTCGAAGGCCAGGTAGAGGTCGACTCCGGCGGCGGACGCCTTGCAGGCGGCGGGCTGCGGCTCGCCCGAGATGCGCAGGTCCGAGGTCACCGGCCCGCCCTTCTGGCTCAGGCCCGTCTGGTCGAGGCCCGCCACGTGCTTGCCGTCGATCAGCGCAGCCATGGCCACGACCTGATTCACGGTCACGACCCCGGTTCCGCCGATGCCCATCATCCGCAGCGTGAAGTCGGCGTCGCCGGCGACCGGCGTGGGCTCGGGCAGCCCGGTGGGCGGCGCGGGCGCCTCGCGCTTCGCCCGCTCGCCCGGGATGACCGTCAGGAAGGAGGGGCAGTCGCCCTCGAGGCGGGAGTAGTCCTTGTTGCAGGAGGCCTGGTGGATCTGGGTCTTGCGCCCGAACTCGGTATCGACCGGGACGACGCTCAGGCAGCTCGACTTCTTCCCGCAGTCGCCGCAGCCCTCGCAAACCCGTTCGTTGATCCACATCCGCTCCGCCGGCTCGGGCGCCTTGCCGCGTTTGCGGGCGCGCCGCTTCTCGGCCGCGCACTCCTGGTCGTGGATCAGCACGGTGACCCCATCGATCGCCGCGAGCTCCTCCTGCGAGCGCAGCAGCTCCGAGCGCGGCCGCAGCTCGGCGATGCCGGCCAGCTCGACGCCCTTGTAGCGGCTCGTGTCCTCGGCCGTGACGATGATCCGCTGGACGCCCTCGAGCTCGAGCCAGCGGGTCAGGTCGGGAACGCTGAGCTGGCCCTCGATGGCCTGGCCGCCGGTCATGGCGACGTGGTCGTTGTAGAGCAGCTTGTAGGTGATGTTGACGCCGGCGGCCACGGCGGCGCGGATCGCGAGCGAGCCGGAGTGGTGGAAGGTGCCGTCGCCCAGGTTCTGCACGAGGTGGCGGTCGTCGGTGACCGGCGCCATGCCGATCCACTGCGCGCCCTCGCCGCCCATCTGCGTGATGCCGGTGATCTCGCCGTTGCCCTCGGGGTTCAGCAGCACCATCGTGTGGCAGCCGATGCCGGCGCCCACGAGCGTGCCCTCGGGCGCCTTGATGGAGCTGTTGTGCGGGCAACCGGAGCAGAAGAACGGCGAGCGCGCCGCGATCGGGAGCTCCATCGGGCGCTTCTGCACGGAGTCGAGCCGGGCGAGGCGAGCCTCGACGGAGTCGACCCGAACGCGCCGGCCGAGCCGTGCCGCCACAGCGCGGGCGATCGCGTCGGCGTCGAGGTCGAGCTCCTCGGCCAGCAGCCGCTCCCCGTTCTCGTCGCGCTTGCCGACCACCCGGGGGGCGTCTGCAGTGCCGTAGAGCAGCTCCTTGACCTGCGGCTCCACGAAGGCGCGCTTCTCCTCGACCACCA
The DNA here is from genome assembly GCA_036258995.1 of Thermoleophilaceae bacterium. Classification (GTDB taxonomy): domain Bacteria; phylum Actinomycetota; class Thermoleophilia; order Solirubrobacterales; family Thermoleophilaceae; genus DATACN01. The sequence goes on from DATACN010000131.1 coordinate 2,266, forward strand.
GTATCTCCTCGAGACCGCGGGCGAAGCCGCGCACGGTCCGGGGCTCGAGCGGCCAGATCATTCCGAGCTTGAGGATCCTCACCCCGGCGCGCTCGAGCGCCCGCTCGTCCAGGCCCATGTCCCGCAGCGCCTGGCGCAAGTCGTAGTAGCTCTTGCCGGCGGCGACGATGCCGAGCCAGGCGTCGTCCGCGCCGAGCACCTGGTTCACGTCGTTCTCGCGCGCGTACGCGAGCGCCAGCTCGGTGCGCGGCCCGAGCATGGTGCGCTCCATCTCGAGCGAGGCAGGAGCCAGCAGGTTGCCGTCGGGCTGATGCACGTAGGGCTCGCCGTTCCAGATCACCTCGGGCGTCTGCGGGACGACGCGCTGCGGGGCCACGTCCGCGCTTGCGAGCGCGTCGGCCACGTTGGTGATGACCTTGAAGCCGCTCCACAGGCCGGACGCACGCGAGCAGGCGAAGGCGTGCAGGCCCAGGTCGAGCACCTCCTGCACGTTGCCGGGATAGAAGACCGGCATGTGCAGGCTCTGGAG
>DATACN010000132.1:0-5346 GCA_036258995.1 Thermoleophilaceae bacterium
GCCGGTCGCCGCGCCGCCGGCGTGCACCACGCGCCGGCGCGAGTGGCCGCCCTCGAGTCCGAGGGCGAGCGCCCCGCGGCGGTCGGCGTCGAAGCGCACGCTCAGCGCCAGGAGCTCGCGCACGCTCGCGGGCGCCTCCTCCACGAGCACCCGCACCGCGCTGTCGCGCGCCGCGCCGCGTCCCGCCGCCAGCGTGTCCTCGGCGTGGAGGCCGGGCGAATCGTCGGCGGCCAGGGCGGCCGCGATCCCGCCCTGCGCCCAATAGCTGGCGGTCTCGGCCAGCGGGGAGCGCGAGACCAGTGCCACCCGGGCGCCTTCGCGGGCGGCCACCAGGGCGGCGTGGAGGCCTGCCGCGCCCGCGCCCACGACGGCGACGTCGGCCCGCAGGGGCATGCCCGGTTACGGTAACGGCATCGCCCCGGGGCTCATCTTCAGCCATCCCTCGTCGCTGCGGCACGACACCGGCTTCGGGCACCCCGAGCGGGCCGACCGGATCCGCGCGGTCGAGGCGGAACTGGAGAGTCGCGACTGGCTCGGCTGGGAGCGGCGAGAGTCTCCCGCGGCGACCGAGGAGCAGCTGCTGGCGGTGCACCCCGAGTCGCACATCGAGGCGGTGCGCGCGCTCAGCGACCGAGGCGGGGCCTTCGACCTCGACACCCCCTGCGGCCCGGGCTCGTGCGAGGCCGCCGAGCATGCCGCCGGCGGCGCGTGCGCGCTGGTCGAGGCGCTGCTGGGTGGCGAGGCGGCCTGTGGATTCTCGATCGCTCGCCCGCCCGGCCACCACGCCGAGAGGGCCCGCGCGATGGGCTTCTGCCTGTTCGCCAACGCCGCGATCGCGGCTCGGCACGCGCTCGGCTCACTCGGCGCCGAGCGCGTGCTGATCCTCGACTGGGACGTGCACCACGGCAACGGCACCAACGCGATCTTCCACTCCTCGCGCGAGGTGTTGTTCGCGAGCATCCACCAGTGGCCGTTCTATCCCGGCACGGGCCCGCTCGACGACGCCGGCTCGGGGGAGGGCGAGGGCTTTTCGATCAACCTGCCGGTGCCGGCCCGCACCGGCGAGGAGACCTTCCTGGGGCTGGTCGAGCATGTCGTGGCGCCGGCCGCACGCCAGTACCGCCCCGACCTGGTGCTGCTCTCGGCGGGCTTCGATGCCCACCGCGACGACCCTGTCGGCGGCTGCGCGCTCGAGACCTCGAGCTACGGCGAGCTCGGCATTCAGGCGCGGGCGCTGGCCGACGAGCTCGGGGCACCCGTCGGCGCCGTGCTCGAGGGCGGCTACGACCTCGATGCGCTGGCCGCTTCGGTGGCGGCGACGATGGAGGGCCTGGCGGGCGACGGCGCCGCGCCGTCCCTGCCCGCCGACGCGGTCGTGTCGCAGGCGGCCCAGCAGGTCGGCCGCTACTGGCGGCTCTGACCTACTCCACGTACTGCGTGTAGGCGCCCGGGTAGCCGGCGCTCAGCTCGGTAGCCGCCTCACCGGCCTCGAGCTCGTCCTCGTACACGCCCGAGAAGACGTAGTAGACGCCGGAGCCGAGCGCCGGATGGTCATCCGTCGAGAGCACTCCGGCGTCGACGCCCCCCTCCTCGACGTCCTGCGCGAAGTCCTCGGCGATCTGCTCGTCGGACATGCTGGAGAGGATCACCGTGTAGCCCACCTGGCCGGCCGGCCAGGTCCCGGCGCTCGACGCGAGCTGGCGCCTGGCCCTGGCCTTGTACTCCCACAGCGCGCGCTGAGCCGAGGGGCGCTCGCGTTCGGCCGCTCGCGCGGCGGGCCGCTCGGACGACCGCTCGGCCGCCTGCGGCCGGTCACCGCCGCCGCTCAAGGCGTCGAGGATGAGGCCGAGCGAGACAAGCGTCGCTAGCGCGAGCGCGCCGACCGCCGCCGCCACTGCGCGCCGGTCGCTCTGCCCGCGGTCGAGGGCAATTCGCGTGCCGCAGGAAAGACAGATGAGCTGGCCGCGCTGGGCCGGAAGCTCACAGTTCGGGCACCGCTCCCGCCGGCGAGCCGGCGCCCGCGCCGGGGCGCTGACCGTCACCGCGCCCGCGCCCTCCGGCGTTTCATCGGGTCTCCGGGCGGCGCTGAGCCAGCCAGCGCCTTGCGACCCGCCGGCCGGCCCGCATCTTGCTCTGGGCGAGCCTTACCAGATCGTCCTGCGTGTCGGGCGAGGAGCCGTTCTGCGCGGCCGGGACCTGCTCTTCCTCGAGCGCGGCCACCTGGTGCTTCTCCGGCGCTCCGTCCTCGTCGTCCGCCCCGGATTCGCCTTCGCCTACGTCCTCGTCCGGCGGGGCGGCGTCTTCCCCCTCGCCGGCCGCGGCGGCCAACCCGGGCGTGCCGTCCTCCGAGGCCGGCAGCACCGCGCCGGCAGCCGCTCCGCAGCGCGGGCAATAGCGGTCGCCGGTCCCCATCAGCGAGCCGCAGGCGGTGCAGGTGGCGACCAGCCCGCTGGCGGTCAGCTCCGGCAGCCCGCGGCCGTCGTCGAGCGCAAGGGCGAGCGCGCGCACCTCGGCGTCGACGGCGTCGAGCTCGGCTGCCTTGGCCTGCAGCAGCTCGGGCTCGCGGCGGCGCTGGCGGTGCAGCTCGAAGATGATGGCGCCGAGGTCGAGCAGCAACGCCTCGCGCAGCCGCTCCTGCCGGTCGAGGCGGCGGCGAAGCTTCACGCGCGCGAGGGCGCCTGGCCGACGATCGTCAGCGTCTCGGGTCAGGAGTCGCTTCAGGCGGCTCACTATAACCCCGGCTTCGGCGGGGAATGGCCTCCTCGACGACCCGCAGCAGGCCATCACGCCGCTTCTCGAGCGGAAACTCGTGCAGGATGCGCAGGCGGGCCCGCTGGGCGGCCTCGGGTCCGCGCTCGAGCGCCTCGCGAACGCCGGCGGCTACGGCCGCGGGCTCCTGGGAGGAGATCAGCACTCCTGCGTCGCCGACCACCTCGGGCATCGCGGTCACCCCCATCACCACCGGTACGCAGCCGGCCAGCATCGCCTCGGCCACGGCCAGGCCGAAGCCCTCGTGCCGCGAGGCCTGCACGTAGACGGCGGCGCGCCGGTAGGCGTCGTGCAGCTCCTCGTCGGAGAGCCAGCCGGTGAAGTCCACGTTCTCCGGTGCCAGCTCGCGAAGCAGCTCGATTGCCTCGTCGTGCCACTTGCCGGCGAACACGAAGCGCACGTCGGGCAGCTCGCGCGCGGCCTCCACAAAGGGACGGTGTCCCTTCTGCTCGAGGGTGGTCTTGACGATGTGCCCGACCGTCAGCGCCATCCGCTGCTTGTGGCCGTCCGCGAGCTCGCCGAACGGGTCCGGCACGCCGTGGTGGAGCACGGTCACCCGCTCTGGCGCGATCGGCGTGTTTCGCTCGATCTCGGACAAGCTGTAGCGCGAGTTCGTGACAAGGCGGGTGGCGCGGCGCATGATCCAGCGGCTGGCGGCACGGCGCATCCCGCCCTGCTGGTAGCCGTAGCCGATGTCCGGCATGTTGGCCGTGTCGAAGCCGCCGATCACCATCACCGACGGCTTGCGCAGCAGCCAGGCGAGAGTGACGGGGAAGAACGTGTGCCACGACGCGAACCAGCCGAACACGACGTCGGCCCTCGCGACGCCCCCGACCACCTTGACCAGGTTGGGCCAGCGGCCCGGCTGATAGAGGTCCTCGACCTCGTAGCGGCTCGCCAGGATTTCGCGGTCGATCGCCACGAAGCTCGCCTTGCGGCTGTGCACGAAGAGCAGGCGCTTCACGCTGCGATCTGCTCGCGCTGCTCGACGAACGCGCCGTGCCACTCCGACAGCTCGAGCAGGCAGAAGAGCACGGCCTTGTGGTCTGCGCGCCCGCGGCGGTGCTCGTCCACCAGCGCGGCGGCTGCTCTCGGGTCGACCAGCTCCGCCATCGGGGAGGCGGGGGCGTAGCGGCGCTCGACCTCCTCGCCGAGCGACTCGCGCAGCCAGTGGTCGTACGGCGTGGCGAAGCCGTGCTTGGGGCGATCCACGATCTCCCGCGGCAGGAGCCGGCGCATGGCTCGGCGATGCAGGCGCTTGCCGGCTCGCGGTCGCACCCGAAGCCGCGCCGGCAGCCGCTCGACGAAGCGCATCAGCTCGACGTCGAGGAACGGCACGCGCAGCTCCAGGCTGGCCGCCATCGACATCTTGTCGTTGCAGATCAGGATCCCGTCGGGGAGGAACATCCGCGTGTCGAGGTAGAGCGCCCGCTCGAGCAGGTCGCGGCCTGAGACGTCGGCGAGCACGGTCTCAGCCAGATCCAGGCGCTCCTGCTCCGCATGGTGGCCCGGGCCGCCGGTCAGGCGCGAGCGCTGGCCGTGATCGGTGATCTCGACGAGCCGGGTGAGCCGCTGGGCGTCCGTGCTCCCGCGAAGCAGGTGACTCAGCCGCCGCGCCCGCTCGGCGCGCGGAAGGCTTCCGGCGGCCGACATGAGCGGGCGGGCCGCCCGGCCCAGCGGCCCCGTCAGGTGGCGCAGGACTGCGGCGGCCTGGTGGCGCCCGTAGCCGCCGTGGGGCTCGTCGGCGCCCTGTCCCGCGAGCACGACCTTCACCGACCGTGCGGCGAAGCGCGAGAGCTGCAGCAACGCGCCGGCCGACGGGATGCCGCAGGGCTCCTCGAGCCGTGGCACGCTGCGGCCGAGCTCCTCCAGGAAGCCGGTGGCCTCCATGGCGGTGTCGGAGTGCCGGGTGCCGATCACGCGCGCGCTGGTCGCGGCGTACTCGCGCTCGTCGACCGCGCCGCCCTGGCCGGGGAAGCCGATCGTGAAGGTGGCGGGGGGACCGGCGTCGCTGCGCGCCATCGCCGCCACGACCGCCGCCGAGTCCACGCCGCCGCTGAGGAACGCGCCGTAGGGGACGTCGGACATCATCTGACGCCGCACCGCCGTCTCGAAGCGCTGCGCCAGCTCGGCCGCCAGCTCGTCTTCGCCGGCTCCCTCGAGCGGCTCGCCCGGCGGCTCGCGGTAGCAGTCGACCCGAGCCGGCTTACCCTCCGCGGCGACCAGCAGCGACGCGGCCGGGAGCTTGCTGACGCCCTCGAACAGCGTGCGCGGCGCCGGGACGAACCGGCAGGCCAGGTAGTGGTCGAGCGCGGTGCGATCCACCACCGGGGTCACGACCCCGGCAGCCAGGAGGGCGGCCACCTCCGAAGCCACCGCGAGCCGCGACCCGTCGCTCCACCAGTAGAGGGGCTTGACGCCGAACTCGTCGCGCGCAGCCAGCAGGGTCCGCTTCCGGGCGTCCCAGATGACGAGGGCGAAGATCCCGTTCAGCTCGCGTACGAAGCCGGGCCCGTGCTCCTCGTAGGCGTGCACCGCCACCTCGCTGTCGGAGCCGGTGGCGAAGACGTGCCCGCG
>DATACN010000133.1:0-1898 GCA_036258995.1 Thermoleophilaceae bacterium
CGCATGTCGCGGCCGACCGCGACTCTCAGCTCGCCGGGGGGCTTGCCCTCGAGCTCGCCGAGCACGCGGGCGAAGCCGCGCCCGAGGCGGTATGCCACCTCGGCGTCGATCTGATCGGGGTGGATCCCCCGCACGTCGTACGCCTTGAAGATGGCCGGATCGATGGCCTGCTTCGCCTGCTCGCTCACGCAGCGAGATGCTATTGATGGCCTGCGTGACGGAATCTCCGCGCGAGCTCGCGGTCTCGATCGTGCTGCCAGCCTTCAACGAGGAGGCGAACATCGAGCAGGCGATCGCCGAAGCCACGGCGGCGGGAGTGCGCCTGTTCAGTGAGCACGAGATCGTGGTCGTGGACGACGGCTCGCGCGACCGCACCGCCGAGCTGGTGCGCGCCGCCTCGGAGCGCGATCCGCGGGTTCGGCTCGTCAAGCACGAGAGCAACCGCGGCTACGGGGAGACGCTCCGCACCGGCTTCCTCGAGGCGCGGCTCGACTTCGTCTTCTTCACCGACGCCGACCTGCAGTTCGACCTCAACGAGCTGGAGGGGTTCCTCCAGTACGCGGGCACGGTCGACGTCGTCGCCGGGTACCGGCTCAACCGCCAGGACCCCCTCCGGCGGCGGCTGATCGCCTACGCGTGGAACCTGCTCGTGCGGGTGCTGTTCTACGTGCCCGTGCGCGACATCGACTGCGCGTTCAAGCTGTTCGACCGCCGGGTGCTGCGCGAGGTCAACATCGAGTCGGTCGGCGCGATGGTCAACACGGAGCTGATGGTGAAGCTGGGCCGCGCCGGCGCGAGTGTGGTCGAGGTCGGCGTGCATCACCGCCCGCGACGGGCGGGGGAGGCCAGGGGGGCGAACGTGCACGTGATCGTGACCGCGCTGCGCGAGCTGAGGCGGATGCGCAGGCGGCTGGCCGCCCTCGACGGGCGCGGGCTTTGACCTCGCCCTGCGCCGTCTGCGGGAGCGAGTCGCTGGCCCCGCACCTGACGGTCGCGCGCTCGAGCGACGGGAACCTGGCCGCGACCACAACCGACTACGGGGCGGCGCCCGGCGACATCGTGCGCTGCGCCGCCTGCGGGCACATGCAGGTGCGCGAGCTGCCCGCCGAGGATCTGCTCGAGGAGGAGTACGCGCAGGTCTGGGAGGAGGCCTATGTCGCGGAGGAGGCCGGCCAGCGGGCCACGGCCCGGCGTGCGCTGGAGCGCATCGAGCGCCATGTCCCGGGTAGCGGCGGAGCCGGGCGCGCGCTCTGCGATCTCGGGTGCTGGGTCGGCTTCCTGCTGTCGGAGGCCGACCGGCGCGGCTGGCGGGTCACCGGGGTGGAGCCGTCGCATTACGGGGCCGCCTATGCGCGCCAGCGGCTCAGTCTCGACGTGCAGGAGGCCACGATCGCCACTGCATCGCTGCCGCGGGAGTCCTTCGACGCGGTCGTGATGGGAGACGTGATCGAGCACCTGCCGAATCCCGGGGCGGCCCTGCGGCGCGCGGCAGAGCTGCTGCGCCCGGGCGGCGTGCTCTACCTCACCCTCCCCGACGCCGGCAGCACCGTGGCGCGCGTCCTCGGGGCGCGCTGGTGGTCGGTCCTTCCCACCCACGTCCACTACTTCACCGGCCAGAGCCTGGCCCGCCTGCTGGGCCGGAGCGGCTTCGCAGTGGAGTGGGCCGGCTCCGCGCCAAAGGCCTTCAGTGTCGGCTACTACCTCGGCCGCCTCGAGGGGTACGCGCCGGCCGTGGCCGGCGGGGCCGTGGCGGCGGCCCGGGCCATGGGCCTGGCCGACCGGCTCGTGTGGCCCGACTTCCGCGACCGGATGGCCGTTCTGGCCCGGCTGCGCGGGGCTTGACCCGCGTCGCGGTCATCGGGGCCGGGGGGGGGGGGGGGGGGGGGGGGGGGGGGGGG
>DATACN010000134.1:0-10175 GCA_036258995.1 Thermoleophilaceae bacterium
TCGACGACCAACCCCGACGAGGACGGGCAGGTGATCGACCAGCGTCCGGGGGCCGGCGCCGAGGTGGAGGAGGGGCGCACGGTCGTGATCGTGGTCGGGGCGCTGATCCAGGACGAGGAGCTGAACCCTCCGGCGGAGCCGGCGCCGCCGGAAAGCACCCCGTGAAGGTGGCCGTCCTCGCCGGCGGCCGCTCGAGCGAGCACGAGGTCTCGCTCGCGTCCGGCGACGCGGTCCGCGAGGGACTCGAAGAGGCGGGGCACGAGCCGCTCGACGTGCACATCTCGCGCGAGGGCCGCTGGACCTGCGACGGGCGCGCGGTCGCCCTCGATCCCGCCGGGGGGCTGCTGGGGGTCGACGCCGTGTTCCCCGCGCTGCACGGCCCGTTCGGCGAGGACGGGACGGTGCAGGGGCTGCTCGAGCTGCTCGACGTGCCGTACGTGGGCGCGGGCGTGATGGCGTCGGCGGTGGCCATGGACAAGGCCCTGTTCAAGGACCTCATGGCGGCCCACGGCGTGCCGCAGGTGGACTACGCGGTGGTGCGCGAGGGCGAGGACCCGCGACTCTCCTTTCCGATGCCGGTCTTCGTCAAGCCGGCGCGGCTCGGATCGTCCGTCGGGATCTCCCGGGCGTCGAGCTCGGTGGAGCTGCGCGAGTCGCTTGGCAACGCGTTCAAGCACGACCCGCTGGTGCTGGTGGAGCGGATGGCCACCGGCCTCGAGGTGGAGTGCTCGGTGCTCGGCAACCGCAGTCCAGAGGCGTCGGTTCCGGGGGAGATCGTCGTGAAGAAAGGCGACTGGTACGACTATGAGTCGAAGTACACGGACGGCGGGATGGAGCTGGTCGTACCGGCGCGTATCGCGGACGACGTGCGCGAGCAGGTGCGCCGCCTGGCCGTGCGAGCCTTCGAGCTGGTTGGCTGCTCCGGCATGGCGCGGGTCGACTTCTTCGTGGAGGAGGGCCAGGTGCTCGTCAACGAGCTGAACACGATCCCCGGATTCACCTCGACCAGCGTCTACGCCAAGCTGTTCGAGGCGAGCGGGGTTCCCTACCCGCAGCTGCTCGACCGGCTCGTGAAGCTGGCCGTGGAGCGGCACGAGGAAGAGCGCCGCTACCGCTTCTAGCCGCCAACGAGCGGTACGACCTGCTCCCGGAAGGCCTCGAGCTGGCGCAGCTCGTCGCCGAGCGGCCAGACGAAGACCCGCTGCGCGCCCGCCTCCGCGTACCCGGCGATCCGCTCGGCGCAGGCCTCTGCCGAGCCGATCGGGAGGGCAAGCTCGTGGAGCGCGTCGACGGGGCGGTTCAGCAGCGGCGACAGGACCTCGGCGACCATCCGGTCGGCCTCGTTGCGGCTGGCGGTCACGTACATCCACATCGTGGCGATGCCGTTCGGGAACGACTCGGGGAGCGCAGCCACCCCCTCGCGGAACCTCGCCGGCGTCGTGTTGTAGCCGGAGGCGAGCCAGCCATCGCCGAGTCGCGCCACCCGCCGCATTCCGGCGGCGGATCCCCAGCTCGCGAGCCACAGGGGAGGGCCGCCCGGGGCGGTCGGCCGTGGCTCGAGCGCCAGCCCTTCCGTGGAATAGAAGCGCCCCCTGAGTCCGCCGGTGTCCTCGCCCATCAGGGAGCGCAGGGCTTGGACCGCCTCGTCGAACCGGGCCCAGCGCTCCTCGAACGGGATGCCGACGGCGGCGTAGTCGCGCTCGGACGACCCCGGCCCGACGCCCGCGACGAGCCTGCCGCCGGACAGGAGGTCGAGCGCCACGAGCGTCTTGGCGGTCTGCACAGGGCCGCGGATGACAGGCAGCGCGACCGTGGTCGCGAGCGTAATCCCGGGGGCTGTCTCGAGCGCCGCGGCGAGCGCCGTCGGCCCGTCGAGCCAGGGCCGTCCGAAGAGGAGGTGGTCGTTGGCGCACAGGAAGCGGTAGTCGAGCTCGGCCGCAAGCCGCGCGAACTCGCGCACCTTCGCGAGCGACGGCGTGGTGCCGCCGAACGCGATCAGCGGTAGATGGGCTCCGTACTCCAACCGCCGGCTCACTCCGCGCGCCGATCAGCGCTTGAGGCTCAGCTCCTGCACCTCGGCCTTGTTGCCATCCGGCAGCTCCACGATCCAGAGCAGGTAGTAGCGATACTCGGTGCGGCCCGTGTCCAGCCGGAAGCGCTGCTCCTGTGACACCGCCCTGCGCGGCGATACCCTGGTCCAGTCGCGGATGCGGCTGGACACGGTGTTCGCGGCATAGACCTCGGCCAGGAAGCCCGGCGTCGCGGTCACGAGGTCGAGCTGGCGGGCCCCGATCGGCTGCCCCGCGTCGACGTAGAGGCCGACGCCGCTCTTGTTGGAGCCCGCGAAGCCGCCGCTGTAGGTCTCGGTGTCCCAGTTGGTGGTCTTGTTGCCGTCGATCGCGTTGCGCGCCGCCTCGGGGGACTCCTCGCCGTCGCCTTCGGGGTCGAAGTCCCTGGCCGCGTCGGAGGAGAGGTTCACGGGCGACAGGCCCGGCGTATGGGCGGTGGCCCCCTCGCCGGGCCCCGTCTCGGTGCGCGTTGCGAACCAGGCGATCAGGCCGGCGGCGATGGCCAGCAGCAGCACCGAGAGCGCCAGCGCGCGGCGAGGATGGCGGAGCCTGCCGGGAGCGAAGTCGGCGGTGTCGCCGGGAAGGCTGCGGAGCACGGTGGTGGCCTCGCCGCTGGTCTCGCCCGTGCGCGCCGCCTCGATCGCCAGCACCTGCTCGAGGTCGTGCACCATCGCGTCGACCGTGGCGTAGCGGTTGCGGGTCTCCTTCGCCGTGGCGCGCTCGATCACCGCGGCCAGCGCGGCGGAGATCTCGGGGCGCCTGCGCTGCACGTCGGGGAGGGGCTCGCGCACGTGCTGCATCGCCACCGCCACCTGCGTGTCCGCCCGGAACGGGACCTCCCCTGTGAGCATCTCGTACAGGCAGATCCCGAGCGAGTAGATGTCGGACTGCTCGGTCACGTCGTGGCCCATGGCCTGCTCGGGCGAGACGTAGTCGGTGGTTCCGAGCACGCGGCCGGTCGCTGTCAGCCCCTGAGCCTCGAGCGAACGGGCGATGCCGAAGTCGGTGACCTTGGCTCGCCCGTCCAGGTCGATCAGCACGTTCTGCGGCTTGACGTCACGGTGCACGAGCCGGTGGGAGTGGGCGCACGACAGCGCGCGTCCGATCTCGATCGCGTAGGCGACCGCCTCCGACACCGGCAGCCGGCCCAGCCGCGCGATCCGCTCCTTGAGCGTCTCCCCCTCGACGTACTCGAAGACGATGTAGGGAGCGCCGTCGTCCTCGCCGGCGTCGATCACGGTCACGACGTGGGGATGGCTCAGCCTGGCGACGGCCCGGGCCTCGCGGCGGAAGCGCTCGAGCTGGTCCGGGTCGGTCGAGATGTCCCGGTGCATCATCTTGATCGCCACCCAGCGCTCGAGCGTGGGGTCGAACGCGAGGTAGACCGTGGACATCCCTCCGGACCCGATCTTCTCGTCCAGCCGGAAGCGTCCGCTCAGCAGGGTGCCAATCACAAGCCTCTATTTTCCGCCCATCGATGCCCGTACGCGTGCGCTACTACACCGACCCGGCGTGCCCGTCGTCCTGGGCGGCCGAGCCCGCCTTGCGCAAGCTGATGGTGGAGTTCGGTGCGGACCTCTCCTTCACCTACGTCATGTCCGGACTGGCAAGACAGTACGAGGGAGACCCGTCGCGACACGTAGGTACCTGGCTCGACGAGGCCGAGCGGTCGGGGATGCCGGTAGACCCGCGGCTCTGGCTGGAGGCTCCGCCGGCCAGCAGCTACCCCGCCTGCATGGCGGTCAAGGCGGCGCAGGAGCAGGGTGCCGAGGCGGCGGAGCGCTACCTGCGCGCGCTGCGAGAGGGCCTCTTCTGCTTCCGACGAAAGCTCGACACCACGGAGGCGCTGGTGGAGGAGGCTCGGTCCGCGGGCCTCGACGCAAAGCGATTCCGCATCGACCTGGACTCGCACGCGATCGTGGAGGCGTTCGGGGCCGACCTCGAGCTGTGGCGCTCGCTGCCGGGCGATTCGCTCCCCGCTCTCCAGCTCGGAGATGAGGAACCCGTGCTCGGCCCGCCGCGCTACGAGCAATGGCGGACCGTCGCGGAGGCCGCCGGCGCACGGCGGCTGGATGAGGGGCTCCCCGGCCCGCTCGAGGCTCTCGATCGCTTCGGGCGGCTCGCGACGGCCGAGATCCAGGCCGTATGCGACCTGCCGCGCCCCCGCGCCGAGGCGGAGCTGTGGCGCCTGGCGACCGAGTTCAAGGTCAAACCCGAAGCGGTCCTGACCGGGACTATGTGGACACCGGCTTGAAGCCGTCGCGGCGCCCGAGCAGCCCGATCGCAGGCAGCTCCACCACGCCCGCGGCGGTGGTCGCGCGCCCGATCACCGCCGCGCCCGGATGGTGGCCGGCCAGCAGCTCCACGGCCGCGTCCGCGTCCTCGTCGGGCACCACGCAGCAGAACCCGCAGCCCATGTTGAAGACCTCGTGCAGCTCGGCCGCCGGTACGCGGCCGCGCTCCGCGATCAGGTCGAAGACCGGCGGGACCGGCAGGGGCTCCTCGATTCGATAGCCCACGGTGGCGTCGAGGCGCAGCAGGTTGAGCAGGCCCTCCCCGGTGATGTGGGCCAGGCCGCGCACCTCGACGTCGGACTCGAGCAGGGCTCGCACCGCACGCACGTAGATCACGGTCGGCTCGAGCAGGGTCTCCCCGACGGTCGCACCGCCCAGCTCGGGAGGTGCCTCGAGCAGATCCGGAAGAACCTCGCGCGCGAGGGTCAGGCCGTTGGAGTGCACCCCGCTCGATGGCAGGCCGACGATCGCGTCGCCCGGCTCGATCGCGGCCCCGGTCACCAGGGAGTCCAGCTCCACCAGGCCGATGCAGAAGCCGAGCAGGTCGAACCCTCGCGGCGAGGGATGGCCCCTGATCAGCTCCGGGAGCACCGCGAGCTCGCCGCCGGGGATCTCCACCTGTGCCTGCTCGGCGCCGCGGCGCAGGCCGAAGCCGATCTGCTCGAGCGTCTCGGGGTCGGCCTCCTCGACGGCGATGTAGTCGAGCAGGGCGATCGGGTCGGCGCCCACGCAGATCACGTCGTTGACGTTCATCGCGACGCAGTCGATGCCGACGGTGTCGAAGCGGTTCAGCTGCTCGGCCACGATCACCTTGGTGCCGACCCCGTCGGTGGACAGCGCGAGACCGGTCTTGCCGTCGAGGTCCAGCACGTTCGCGTAGTGGCCCGGCGCCAGGGCGGCGCGGGAGCCGCGACCGGTCTGGATCCCGCGGAGCACCTCGACCAGGGCGGTCACGGCTTCGCCGGCGCGCGACTGGTCTACTCCCGCGCGCGCATAGGCTCCGTCCGCCATCGCGGGCATTGAATCGGACTTCGGTTCGCTCAGGCCCGGCGGCGCAGGGCCAGGACGACGGCGTCGTCGCTGAGGCCGTCGGCCCAGGCGGCGACTTCGTCGTGCACCGAGCGGACCAGGTCCTGCGGCGAGAGGTCGACGGCGTGATCGCTGACGAATCTCGCCAGCCGGTCGAGCCCGAAGACCTCGCCTGCTCGCCGGGCCTCGATCAGCCCGTCGGTGTAGCCGAAGACCAGGTCCCTGGGTCCCAGCTCGAGGGTCAGCTCCTGGTACTCCACCGACTCCTCGACGCCGAGCGGGAGCCCGTGGCTCTCGAGCGGCCGGGCTTCGCCGTCGGCGACGTGCAGCGGCGGCAGGTGGCCGGCGTTGCAGTATCGAAGCTGGCCGGGGGAGAGGATCCCCAGGAAAGCGGTGGCGAAGCTGTCGGGCGGCAGGCGCGCCTGGAGCATCGCGTTGGCCTGCTCGAGCACGGCGCGGGGGCACGGGCTGTCCCAGCTCCGCGCCTCGATGAAGAACCGCACCATCGCGCTCAGCGCCGCGGTCTCCACCCCCTTGCCGGCCACGTCGCCCACCAGCACGGCGACCTCGCCGCCACGCAGCCCCCATGCGCCGTAGACGTCACCGCCGGTCGGCTCGTTGGCGGCGGGCGCGTACAGCACCCCCGTCTCGTAGCCCTCGACCACGGGCAGCGACTCGGGCACGAAGCCGAGCGTCAGGGCCCTCGCGATCCGGCGCTCGCGCTGGAAGTCGATCGCGTTGGCGATCGCGGCCGCCGAGGAGCGCGCCAGCTTCACGAGCAGCTCCAGGTCATCCTCACCGAAGCGCCCCTCCTCCTCGTGCGCCACGCTCAACACCCCGTACAGGCGCGGGCCCAGCTCGATCGGCGCGTGCATCGACGAGTGCGCGTCGCCGTTCCAGGTCTCGTCCTCGCCGCTGCCGCGGATTGTCGGGGTGCGGGTGCGCGCCACCTCGCCGAGCACTCCGGCGTCGAGCGCAAAGCGCCGCCCGGCGACCTCGTCGGTCAAATCGACGCTCGCGACGGGCCGCAGCTCGCCCGCGCGCAGGTTCAGGCGCGTGAGGAGCGCCTTGGTGGTGTCGGTGACCATCGCCGCGTGGCGCACCACGCTGCGGTAGACGTCCTCTAGCTCCAGCGAGCTCGACATGGCCTCCGAGGCGCGCTTGAGCCGCACCTCCCCGCGGGCCCGGCGGCCCTCGGCCTCGAGCAGCTGCGCCCGCTCGAGCGCGAGGGCGGACATGTCGGCCAGCACCTGCACGGTCTTCAGCTCCGCCGTGCTGAACGCACGCTTCGGCGGTAGGGCACCCACCGCCAGCACGCCGAGCGCCCGGCCGAAGGCGGTCTTTACCGGACAGGCGATCACCGAGGCGGTGCGATACGCGTCCCAGATACGGGAGGCGCGCGCCTCACCGAGCACATCGACGGCGGTTGCCAGCATCTCCTGCCCCGACTCCCACGCCTCAACCCGCGGGAGCAGCAGCGGCCGGTCGCGCTCGAGCGCGTACTCCACGAGCCCCGGCCGGCTCGGGTCGTAGGGCCTGCGGTTCGCCGGCTCGATCGCCTCGCGCAGCGCGGGGGAGGAATACCAGTCCGCCAGCGGCTCGATGTAGCGCCGCTCGCGGTCCACCACCAGGAACGCCACGCCGTCTACGGCGAGCAGCGTCCGGACGTGGTCGATCAGGCGGCCGAGGGTGGCGTCAAGCCATGCTGCATCGTGAGCCGCGGAGCGGCCCCTGGGGCGGGTACCCAGCATCGGGGACCACTCTAGGGTCGATCAGTTCTCCGCGCCAGCGATTTCGCCGCCGCCGCGCACGTTCCGCCGCCGGCGCTGCCGCACCACGAGGTAGACGACGCCGATCACGATCGTCGCCGCGACGGCGTAGTCGAAGTAGTGCAGCGAGTCCTTCCAGCTCTCCCAGCGGTCGCCCGCCTGCTGGCCGATGAAGGTGAGCATCAGCACCCACGGGATGCAGCCGGCGATCGTCAGCAGGCTGAAGCGCCAGAACGGCATCCGCGCCACGCCCGCCGGGAGCGAGATGAAGGTCCTGATGATCGGCAGCATGCGCGTGAAGAACACCGTCGCGTCGCCATGCCGCTCGAACCAGCGGTCCGCCCACTCGAGGTGGCTCTTCTTGATGTGCAGCTTGCGCCCGTGCTTCTCGAGGATGTCGATGCGCCCGAGATATCCCAGCCAGTAGGCGAGCCAGGAGCCGACCAGGTTCGCGATCGAGCCGACGGCCGTGGCCGCGAACAGCGAGTACTCGCCGCGCGACACGTTGAAGCCGGCGAACAGCATGGTGGCCTCGCTCGGGACGGGGATGCAGGCGCTCTCCAGGAGCATCAGCACGAACACCCCCGGAAGACCCATCGCGTCCACGACGTCGACGGCCACCTCGACGATTGGATCCGTGATCGAGGCGGTCAGCAGAGCGAAGTAGGGTAGCGGCCCCCGTGGCGCCTGTGCCCTTGTTCGTGCGCTCGCTCGAGCCGTACCACGACCGCCTGGTCGAGCGGATCACTGCGGTGGTCGAGAGCGGCAGGTACGTCCTCGGCCCCGAGGTCGAGGCGTTCGAGCGTGAGCTCGCCGCGTACCTGGGCGTCCCGCACGTGGTCGGCGTGGCCAACGGCACGGACGCGCTGGCAATCGCGCTCCGCGCCCTCGGCGTGGTTCCCGGCGACGAGGTGGTTCTGCCGTCGTTCACCTTCTACGCGACAGCCGAGGCCGTGGTCGACGTAGGCGCCACGCCGGTGTTCTGCGACGTCGAGCCGGACACCTTCTGTGTGACAGCCGAGACGGTCAAGGCCGCGCTGACGTCGAGCACCAGGGCCATCGTCCCGGTGCACCTGTTCGGCAACGTCGCCCCGGTGCCGGAGCTGCGCGAGCTGGGCGTCCCTGTGCTCGAGGACGCCGCCCAGGCGGCGGGGGCCGTCCTCGGCGGGGCGAAGGCCGGCGCGCTAGGCGACGCGGCCACGTTCTCGTTCTTTCCCTCGAAGAACCTTCCCTGTCTGGGCGACGGCGGCGCGATCGCCACCGCGAACGACGAGGTCGCGGACCGCGCGCGGATGCTGCGCTTCCACGGCTCGAAGGACAAGGACACCTTCACCGAGGTCGGCTACAACTCGCGCCTCGACGAGGTCCAGGCCGCGGCGCTGCGCGTGCTGCTTCCGGAGCTGGACGGCTGGAACGAGGCCCGCCGCGCCGCCGCGCACGCCTATGAGCGCGAGGGCCTCGCCGAGCACGCGGCGCTGCCGCGGGCGGTGGACGGCGCCGAGCACGTCTTCCACCTCTACGTCGTCAGGCACGAGCGGCCCGACGAGCTGCGCTCGGCGCTCGAGGAGCAGGGGGTCGCGGCGCGCGGCTACTACCGGGTTCCGGTGCACCGCCAGCCGGCCATGGCCGTCGACGTGGAGCTGCCCGGCACCGACGAGGCGGCGCGGACGAACCTCGCTCTGCCGATGGGCCCGGATCTGTCAGAGGAACAGGTGCGCCAGGTGGTCGCGGCGTGCGCGTCTGGGTCGACCTGACCAACAGCCCCCACGTGCTCGTCATGCGGCCGGTCATAGCCGCGATGCGCGATGCCGGGCACGACGTGCAGGTCACCGCACGCGACTTCGCGCAGACGCTGGAGCTGTGCGAACTGCACGGCATCGAGCACACCCCGGTCGGCCGCCACCGCGGCGAGAGCCGCCTCGGAAAGGCGGCGGGCCTGGTGTCGCGCAGCATGGCGCTCGCCCGCTGGGCCCGCGGGCGCCGCTTCGACGTGGCGATGGGCCACGGCTCGAACGACGTCGCGGTCGCCGCCCGGCTGCTCGGCGTGCCGAGCGCGACGGCGTTCGACTACGAGTTCGCCGCTGTACAGCACCACGTGAACTGCCGCCTGGCGCGGGTGGTGATGGTGCCCGAGGCGATCCCGCCCGAGCGCCTGTACCGCTACGGCGCGCGCGGGAAGCTGCGTCGCTATCAGGGGCTGAAGGAGGAGTACTACCTCGCGGACTTCGAGCCCGATGAGGCGGTGCCGGCCCAGCTGGGCCTCGACCGCTCGCGCCCGCTGGTGGTCGTGCGCACGCCGCCGGAGGTGTCGCTCTACCACCGCTTCGAGAACCCGCTCTTCCGGCGGGTACTGGAACGCCTGCGCGACGAGGACGCCCAGACGGTCGTGCTGCCGCGCACCCGCGAGCAGCGCGAGGAGGTGCGCCGGCTGGGCGACTTCACTGTCCCCGAGCATGCCGTGGACGCCCAGAGCCTCGTCGCCTTCGCCGACCTCGTGATCTCCGCGGGAGGAACGATGAACCGCGAGGCCGTCGCCCTCGGTACGCCGGTCTACACGACCTTCGAGGGCCGCCTTGGCGCAGTCGACGAGGCGCTCCTGCGAGAGGGCCGTCTCCGCAGGCTCGACGATCCGGCGGAGGCGCGTATCGAGCGCAAGCCCGCGGGCGAAGGGTTGCGCGTTCGGCGGGATGCCGGCGAACTGGTCAAACTCTTGATGTCGGCAACCGAATGAACATCCTCCGGTCCTCGGTGAGCGTGCGTCGTGTCGGCCAAGCGGCGGTCGACGCCTGCCTGCTCGCCTTCGCCTACTACCTCGCCTACGTCCTGCGCTTCGACTCGGGCATCCCGGCGCGCTACGAGGAGCTGCTGGGCGACACCATCGTGCTCGTCGTCGTGGTGAAGCTCGCGATCTTCGCCGCCTTCGGCCTCTACTCCAAGCTCTGGCGCTTCATCGACCAGAAGGACTTCGAGTCAGTCGTGAAGGCGGTGGTGGTATCGAGCTTCGTCGTGATCGC
>DATACN010000135.1:0-6320 GCA_036258995.1 Thermoleophilaceae bacterium
CGGACCACGCCGCAGCCGCAGAACACGACCTTCATCGACGCCGACTTCGACGGCGCGTCGCCGGACAACTGCCCGAGCACCTTCAACCCGAACCAGGCGAACGCCGACGGCGACGCCCAGGGCGACGCCTGCGACACCGACGACGACGGTGACGGCGCCGAGGACGGCTCCGACAACTGTGTCACGACGCCCAACCCGGATCAGCAGGACACCGACGGCGACGGCCAGGGCGACGCCTGCGACACCGACGACGACAACGACGGTGCCGGCGACGGCAGCGACAACTGCCAGACGGTTCCCAACCCCGGCCAGGAGGACTCGGACAACGACGGCCAGGGTGACGCCTGCGATTCCGACGACGATGGCGACGGCGCGCAGGACGGCAGCGACAACTGCCCGAGCGTTCCGAACCCGGACCAGGCGGACCGCGACGGCGACGGCCAGGGTGACGCCTGCGACACCGACGACGACAACGACGGTGCCGGCGACGGCAGCGACAACTGCCAGACGGTTCCGAACCCCGGCCAGGAGGACTCGGACAACGACGGTCAGGGCGATGCCTGCGACTCCGACGACGACGGCGACGGGGCGCAGGACGGCTCGGACAACTGCCCGAGCGTTCCGAATCCCGATCAGGCCGACCGCGACGGTGACGGTCAGGGGGATGCCTGCGACTCCGACGACGACACCGACGGCGTCGGGGACGGCAGCGACAACTGCCCGAACGTCCCCAATCCCGACCAGGCCGACTCGGACGGCGACGGCGTGGGCGATGCCTGCGACGAGACCCCCGGCAACAACTGTGGCTACGTCAAGGGCCATGGGAAGGTCGGGGCCAAGCCGTGGGTCAAGTTCCACGTCAAGATCCGCTCCGGCGGCAAGAGCAAGGTCTTCGTGAAGGACGAGGAGGCCAGGTTCAAGTTCCGCTCCACCCAGATCACCGGCGTCACCGTGACGGGCCCGCAGGGCCGGCAGAAGGCCGTGATCCGGGGCCACGGCGTAGTCGACGGCGAGAGCGTGCAGTTCGTGGCCGAGCTCGTCGAAGGCCGCGACGGCAGCTTCCGGATCGAGCTGTCCAACGGATACGTCGCCGGCGGCGACCTCCGCAAGGGCGGCAAGATCAGGATCGACTGCAGCCGTCGCGACGGCCGCGACTGAGCCGCTCAGCAGGGCCCTTGCCCGCCACCGCCGCGTAGCATCGCGGCGGTGGCGGAGGAGGCCCGCGGGCTAGACGAGAGCGTCGAGAAGATGCGCCGGGCGGGTGCCACCCGCCCGGCCATCGACTCGTTCAGCCACTACTACCGCCTGCTGGCCGAGGGGGAGACCGGGCTGCTGCCGGAGTCCGAGATCGAGCCGGCGCGTGATCTGCAGGACGCGGAGCAGCTGCCGGAGGCGGGCCAGGAGGGCCGCGAGGCGCTCGACCGCACGGTCGTGATCAAGCTGAACGGCGGGCTCGGCACGAGCATGGGCATGACCGGCGCCAAGTCACTGATCGAGGCCAAGGACGGGCTGTCGTTCCTCGACGTGATCGCCCGCCAGGTTCTCGAGGACCGGCGCCGCTTCGACGTGCGCCTGCCCCTCGTGCTGATGAACAGCTTCCGCACTCGCGACGAGTCCCTGACCGCCCTGGAGCGCCACCCCGACCTGCCCGTCGACGTCCCGCTCGACTTCGTGCAGGGCAAGGTGCCGAAGCTGCGCGCCGACGACCTGCGCCCGGTCAGCTGGCCCGATGACCCCGACCTCGAGTGGGCGCCGCCCGGCCACGGGGACCTCTACACGTCGCTCGTCAGCTCGGGGATGCTCGCGGAGCTGCTCGGCCACGGCTACGAGCGGGCATTCGTGTCGAACTCCGACAACCTCGGTGCCGTCGTCGACCCGAGCATCGCCGCCTGGGTCGCGCGCGAGCAGCCGCCGTTCGTGATGGAGGTGGCCGACCGCACCGAGTCGGACCGCAAGGGAGGCCACATCGCCCGCCGCCGAGACGGCGGCGGGCTCGTGCTCCGCGAGACCGCCCAGACCCCGGACGAGGACACTGACGCCTTCCAGGACATCGATCGCCACCGCTACTTCAACGCCAACTCTCTCTGGATCGACCTGCGCGCGCTCGAACAGCTGATGAGGGAGCGCGGCAACGTGCTCGGCCTGCCGATGATCGTCAACCGCAAGTCCGTCGACCCCTCGGACTCCTCCTCGCCCGAGGTGATCCAGCTCGAGAGCGCGATGGGCGCGGCCATCGCCGTCTTCGATGGCGCCGCGGCCATCCGAGTCCCACGCTCACGGCTGGTGCCGGTCAAGACCACCGACGACCTGCTGGCGCTGCGCTCGGACGCCTACGAGCTGTCCGGCGACTACCGCCTGCGCGGCCGGGCGCCGGTGATCGAGCTCGACCCCGACCACTTCAAGCTCCTGCGCGACTTCGAGCAGCGGTTCCCGCACGGCCCGCCTTCGCTGAAGGACTGCGAACGGCTGACCGTGAAGGGCGACGTGTGCTTCGGCCGCGACGTCACCGTGCACGGCTCGGTGACGGTCGAGCAGAAGGGCGAGGAGCAGCAACGGATCGAGGACGGCGCGGTCCTCGAGCCGGGCTAAACGGCTGTCCCTACCGACGCTCGTCGGTTGGAACCTCGCCGCTCGCTTCGTCGTCGTCGTCCGCCGCGTCGGGGTCCCCCGTGCTGCTGACGTCCCCGCTCACCTTCTTGGTCGCATCGGTGACGTCCCCGCTCACCTTCTTGGTCGCATCGGTGACGTCTCCTGCGACCCCCTTGGTGGCGTCGGCCGCATTCTCCGTCACGTTCTTCGGCGCCGCCGCGGCCTCGCGCGCCCCCTCGGCGGCGGTGTTGGCAGCGCCCTCGGTGACTCCCTTCGCGGCGGTGTCCGCGGCGCCGCCCTCGGTCAGAGCGTCGGCGGCCCTCGTGGCGGCGCCGCCCTCGCTCACGGCCTCCTGAGCCGGACCCCGTTCGGCGGCCTCTCTTGCCTTGCGCTCCTCGGTGGCCTCATGCGCGGCCCGCTCCTCGGCTGCCTCCTGATCTCTCTCACTGTCCGAAGCCATGGCTCCTCCTGTTGCTCGGTCTCACGGTGCGTGCTTCCTTGGGCTCCCTGGGTTGATACCCGGTTGTCCCGAAGCGGCACCAAGGCCGTGCCCTCCTAGGATTGCGGCCGTGCCCTTCACGCTCACGAACCTCAAGGAGGACCTGGAGGACGTCGGGTCCAGGTTCGACGGCGCACCGGATCTCGAGTTCCGCCTGGCGACCAAGGCGCTCGAGCTCGAGCAATCCGGCCTGAGCTATCAGCGCGTCCCGCCCGGCTATCGCTTTCCGTACGGCCACACGCACAAGAAGCAGGAGGAGGTGTACGTGGTCTTGCGCGGGAGCGGGCGGATGAAACTGGACGCCGAGATCGTCGACCTCAAGGAGTGGGACGCGGTCCGTGTCCCGCCCGGGACCTGGCGAGGCTACGAAGCCGGGCCGGAGGGCCTCGAGATCATCGTCATCGGCGCGCCCAATCTCGGCGAGGATCCGCGCGAAGACGTCGAGGGCCAGCGCGACTGGTGGGCTGAATAGGCCATCCGGCTGCCGCTTCTCGCGCGGAGCGGTCGTTGCTCCAGGCGAACGGCAGCTGGGTAGGGGTCGGTCCCGGCCGCTTCGGGAGTGATTGTGCATCTGACGTCCTATATGGATGACTACTGCACACTCGGTCGCGGCGTAGGGGGCGCAACCCCTCACCCAGCCGTAGTTCGTCCCGCGGGCGACCGCTTCCGCGTGAAGCGGCCGTTTCCCCATCCCTCGAACCGGCCGCAAACCCTAGGGTCGATGTTTGGGGTCTTCCCCGATGTACGGGGGGCCGCGGAGGCGGATGCTACGGCCATGAAGAACGGCATCGCGGCTAATCCGGACCTCACCTTCCGGTACCTGAGCAGCGACATTCCCGCCGGCCAAACGCTGGCGGAGTGGCGGCGCTCGCGTGCCCGCCTCAAGAGGCGGACGCGGGACGCCATCCTCCATCCGTTCACCCCCAGGACGCGCTAGCGCGCACCATCCCTTACGGCGGAACGCCGGCGGCCTCCTCGAGCCGCTCGCGCCGCCGTTCCTCTGCCTCGGAGCGGGCCAGCATCCCGACGAACACCGCGACCAGGACGAGCACGAACGTCAGCGACTGCTCGACCATCATGATCGCGCCGCCCACGTTCTGGTCCTCGACCGCCGACAGTCCCCAGATCCGGGGCGCCTGCTCGTAGTGGGGGTAGAGCGCGTCGGCCGACCAGGTGAGGTAGAGGCCCAGGGCGGCGAGCCCGAACTTGGCCGTCCCGATGTAGGCCAGCGGCCAGAGGCCCTCCATCCGCCGCCGCATCGGCACCGGCTGGATCAGCGGCCACCAGACCGCGATGCCGGCGGCGAAGAAAGTGGCGTGCTCGAGCGCGTGAAGCGGGGCGCTCTCGGCGGCGGCGTCGTAGAGCGCCGGCATGTGCCAGGCGTACATGACCACGAGCCAGACGACGAGCCCGGTGACCGGGTGCGCGAGCGGGCCCAGCGCCCGCTCGACCGCAGTGAGCCGCCGGGTCAGCGGACGCATGATCACCCGCGACAGGCTCAGTAGGAGCAGCAGTGGGGCGATGTCCCCCAGCAGCACGTGCTGGAGCATGTGAGCCGAGAACAGGTAGTCCTCGCCCAGTCCGTCCAGCGGCGTGACGAGGGCGGCGAGAAGAGCGAGCACGGCGCCGGCGAAAGCGACCGCCTGGAGCGGTCCCGCCCCGCGGCCTCCGGCTTCGCGGCGCGCCGCGCGGAAGCGCCGCACGTACACCACCACCAGAAGCAGGATCGGCGCGAGCACGGCCGGATCGGCGAGCCAGTCCACGCGCGGATGGCCGTCACCGGACATGAACGCGATTGTCGCAGCGGCGTGGTTCGCGGTAACGCGGCGCGGCGCACGCTCTGGGGATGCCCGCCGGTCTGCTGGCGCCGCCGCTCTGCTGGGGCTGCCGCGCGCCCGCCCGGCGCGGGGAGGCGCTCTGTCAGGCCTGCCGGCGCGCGCTGCGCCGGCTCGGCCGCGACCCGGTGCGGATCGCCGGCATCGACGTCTGGGCGCCCCTCGCCTACGAGGGTCCCGCGCGCGAGCTGGTGCGGGCGCTGAAGTACCGCGGCGCCGATCGGCTGGCGGGGGAGATGGCCGCGCAGATCGCAGCAGGCGGCGCACACGTCGCCGCGCCCTGCCCCGGCGCCTTCCTTGCCGGCGCGCTCGTGCCGGTCCCGCTGCATCCGGCCCGGCGACGGCGGCGCGGGTTCAACCAGGCCGCGCTCATTGCGCGCGAGCTGTCCCGCCGGACCGGGCTGCCGGTTGACGATTGCCTGGTGTTGCCGCGCCCGCGCGCGCCGCAGGCCGGCCGGCCGCGGGCGGAGCGCCTCGGCGCGCAGCCCGGCCTACGGGTGCGAGCGGGAGCGCAACCTCCGCCGCGCGCAGTCCTGGTGGACGATGTGGTCACCACCGGCGCGACGATCGCGGCGTGCGCCGGGGCGCTGCGAGCGGCCGGTGCGAGCGAGATTCGCGTGCTCGCGTACGCTCGGACCCTGGCCCGCTGACATCCCCGCGGGATACCATCAGCGCTACCGCTGGAAGCGATCCGAGGGGGCGCGCAATGCGCATCGAGGTGAAGGGTCGAAACGTTCCGGTCGACGACGAGCTTCGGGCGAAGATCGAGAAGAAGTTCGCCAAGGTCGGAAAGCAGGTGTCGCCCGTCGCCGAGTTGGAGATCGAGCTCAAGGAGGAGCGAAACCCAGCCATTCACGACTCGCAGGTGGCCGAGGCCACCCTTCATCTCAAGGGCGTGACGCTGCGGGCGCGGGAGCGCTCCGACGGCATGACGCACGCGATCAACCTGGTCGCCGAGGACCTCGCGCGGCAGGTCAAGCGGCATCGCGACAAGCGCCGCGGGCGGCGCCGCGCCAGGGGCACCCAGCCTGACGTGGCGCCCTCCTAGACCGGCACCCAAGCCCTCCCGAGGCTCCGCTACCCTCGATTCGATGTCCATCATCGACCGCGCACTACGCGTCGGCGAGCAGAAGAAGTTCAAGGAGTTCGAGCGGAAGGTCGACCGCATCAACGCGTTCGAGCCCTAGCTCGAGCTCGAATCCGACGACGAGCTGAGGCAGCGCTACGAGGCGCTGCGCGAGCGCGCCATGAACGGGGAAGCGCTCGAAGAGCTGCTGTTCGAGACGTTCGCCATCACGCGCGAGGCCGCCAAGCGCTCCCTCGGCCAGCGCCACTTCGACGTGCAGCTGATCGGCGGGATGGTGCTGCACGACGGGTCGATCGCCGAGATGAAGACC
>DATACN010000136.1:0-1791 GCA_036258995.1 Thermoleophilaceae bacterium
GGGCGGGTATCCGCCCGCTCGATCGAGACGCCTCCGGCGACGGCCAGGGCGGCGGCGGTGACGATGGTCACGGCCTGCTCGCCCACGGTCATGCTCGCGGACCCACCCTGGCCCACCGCCGGGAACGGCAGGAGCGCCGCGG
Organism: Thermoleophilaceae bacterium; assembly: GCA_036258995.1. Classification (GTDB taxonomy): domain Bacteria; phylum Actinomycetota; class Thermoleophilia; order Solirubrobacterales; family Thermoleophilaceae; genus DATACN01. The sequence goes on from DATACN010000136.1 coordinate 143, forward strand.
CCTTGGCGCGGATGGCGCGGTATTCCTTGGCCAGCCGGCGGCGGGCGCGGAAGAGCACGCTCTCGACCGCGGGCCTGGTGAGCTGGAGCCGCTCGCCGATCTCCCTGTATGAGCGCCCCTCCAGCTCGCGCATGACGAGTCCACGGCGCTGCGTCTCGTTGAGCTCGCCGAACGCGCCGCGCAGGTGGGCAAGCCGCTCGCGCGCGAGCACCTCCGCCTCGGGAGGACCGGAGCCGACCAGCTCGAGGCCTTCCACGGGCACCTCCTCGGCACGGCTCGTGCGGCGGTGGAGGTCGATGGTCGCGTTGCGGGCGATCTCGAAGAGCCAGGGCTTGAAGGCGATCTCGGAGTCCGTGGCGCGCATCCGGCGCAGGGCCGAGATGAACACGTCCTGGGTGAGGTCCTCGGCACGGCCGGGATCGCCGACCCGGCGGGCGACGAACTTGCGCACCCGGCTCTGATAGCGGCGGAAGAGCTCCTCGAAGGCCTCGTCCTCGCCGTCGCGAACGGCCCAGACGAGCTGCGAATCGGTTGTAGGCGCGGTCGCGGCCGGTGAGACCGTATCCACTGCGCTCATTGGTGCCGGACCTCCTGTCGCAATCCCTACCTGCCCTGCCCGAGCGGGGGACCAAAAACGTACCCGAGAGGGGTAGCGTTGAAACCGGTGGCGACACGCGATGCGCTCATCGCCTATCTGCAGGAGCTGCTCGACCCGGACTCCTTCGACGACTACGGGCCCAACGGCCTCCAGGTGCCCGGAGCGTCCGAGGTGTCGCTCGTCGCCACAGGAGTGTCGGCCCACCGCGAGCTGTTCGAGACGGCCGCGCAGGCCGGCGCCGACCTCGTGCTTTGCCACCACGGCATCCTCTGGGACTCCGAACCGCGCCCGATCACGCCCGCGCTCAAGGCCCGGCTCGAGGCGCTGTTCGGCTCGGACATGTCGCTGGCCGCCTACCACCTGCCGCTCGACGCGCATCCGGAGGTCGGCAACAACGCCCTGATCTGCCATGCGCTCGGGCTGGAGCGGTCGGAGAGCTTCGGCGCGCACAAAGGCCGCGACATCGGCTGGGTGGGACGAAGCAGCGAGGGCATCCCCTTCGCCGACCTGGTCGAGCGCTGTCGCGGAGTCTTCGGCCAGGAGCCGTTTGCCTGGGACTCGGGGCCCGAGGTCGTCGAGAGCGTGGGGATCCTGTCGGGAGGAGGCGCCTCGAGCTTCGCCGAGGCCATCGCGCTGGGGCTCGACGCGTTCATCACCGGCGAGCCGGCCGAGCCGGCGATGGCCGACGCCCGCGAGGCCGGCGTGCACTTCATCGCGGCCGGCCACTACGCCACCGAGACCTTCGGGGTGCGGCGGCTTGGCGAGCTCCTGCACGAAAGATTCGGCGTCGAGCACCGCTTCGTGGAGATTCGCAACCCGATCTAGGCCGGAAATTGCGGCATTTTGGTTGCGTCGTCGGGTGCGCCAGGTAACCTCATGGAAAGGCAATCGACGAGGAGGAGAACGTTTCATGGCGATCCACCTGACGCCCACCGAGCTCGGACGCGAAGCCGGGATGCATCGGCGGGAAGTGATCGCCAAGTGCATGGAGCTCGGGGTGCCGATCTTCCAGGGCCGGATCGACAAGACCCTCTTCCTCAGCTCGATCAAG
>DATACN010000137.1:0-6260 GCA_036258995.1 Thermoleophilaceae bacterium
CTGCGGGGATCGGGCCGGGGAATTCGTCGGCTCCCATGTCGACCGTGGCGGTGCCGTCGCGGTTCCCGTCGGTGATGCGCGGGTCGCTCGCGTAGTCCTCGCCGAGGTCGTCGGGGACGAGCTCGTTGAAGCCGGCGTCGATCGTTGGGCTCGAGCTCGTCTGGTCGACGTCCTCGTCACCCACGGGACCGTCGAGCAGCGGGTCGGTGCAGATGTTGCTGTTGGGGTCGGATCCGTCGCCGTCGTCGTGGGAGGCGCCGTCGACGCAAAGGTCGCTGAACCGCACGTCGCGCTCGGGGAAGCCGAAGACCTCTCCGTCGGAGCCATCCTCCGGATCGTCCTCGTGACCGGTGTTGTCGAAGACGATGCTGTTGTGGAGGATCAACCGGTCGGTCGGCAGCGCCGTTCGCTCGACGGGCTCGTCTTCGGGCGCCGCGCCGATGCCGGAGCCCTCGCGGGCGACGTTCCCCTCGACGGTCGAGTCGAGCACTTCGAGGTCGGCGTCACTTCCCTCGCCGAAGAGCGCTACACCGCCACCACGGCCGGCGGGCTCCTCTCCGTTCCCGCGCTCCTCGGCGGCCGGTAAGACGACCCGGTTGCCGGCGGCGACCAGGTTGCGGACCGTCGCGGCCCCCTGGAAGCCGAGGTCGAGCGCAAGTCCGCCGCCGGCCGTGTCTTCCTCCGACGCGGCTTCGACGGTGTTCCCCACGAAACGGTCGTTGGTCGACTGCAGCCTGAGCTGGCGGACGAACTCGCCCCCTCCGGCCGCTGCCGATCCACCGAAGAAGTCGGCGATGATGACGTTCTCGCGGAAGCGGTTGTCGGTCTGCACCCAGGGGGCCTCATTCGGGTTGCAGTCGCCCAAGGTCGCCTCCAGGCCGGCGCCGAACTGAGGTAGCGGGGGCGGCTTCCCGCGCTCGAGACGCCCCTCCCCGCCGGGGATCCCGAGAAGGAAGGCGAGGAAATTGCCCTCGAAGGTGTTCCCGTCGAGCGAACCACCGTCACAGGTCGAAACTCGAGCGCCCCCGCCGCTGCCGAACGAGAGGTTCTCGATGAAGTCGTTGCCGGTCAGGTTGGGCGCAGCGCCATCGCGAGCACCGACGTCGAGTCCACCGCCCCTCAGCAGCCCGACGTTGCCCGTGAAACCGTTGTCGACCACGTCGACGGAGTGGGGCGTGTTGATGCTCGCGCCGCCCCCGCCGAAGCCGGCGAGGTTGCCCGCCTCCTCGGCGCCGAAGTCGTTGCCGCTGACGGAGACCGGCGCGTTCTCCATGTCCACCTGCGCGCCTCCTCCGCTGGAGTTCGCCAGGTTGTCGGTGTAGGTGCTGTTCTCGAGCGTCACCAGCCCACCCTCGTCGGCGCCCCGGACCTCGGCTGTCTGGTCGACGACCGAAACCCCGCCGCCGTGAGTCGCCTCGTTGGCGTCGAAGAGGTTGCCGGCCGTGTCGTCATTCGGGTCGTCCCCGACCGTGACCGGTGCATCGCTCTCCACATAGAGGGCTCCGCCGGAGCCGCCGGCGACGTTCCCGTCCTCATCGCCGCCGAAGTCGTTGTCGTAGACGAGCACCTCGGCGGCGCCGCTCTGATCGATGTGGACGGCGCCGCCGTCTCCGTCGGCCTCGTTGTCGATGAACCTGTCGCCGTCGCCAATCGTCAAGGGGCTGTCGCCGGACACGAAGATCGCTCCGCCGTGGCCGTCGTCGGGCACCTCGCATGGCGGATCGCCTTCTTCCGGCTGCTGACAGGCGCGGCCGTTCTGGAAGGTCAGGTTGCGGATGACCACCGGCCGGGTGTTGGTGCCGGTGATCAGGCGGTCGTCGCCCTCGCCGTCGATCGAGATGCCGGCGTCCTCCTCGGAGCCCTGGAGCGTGTAGGCGCCCTCGCCCGAGTCGCGAGAGGGAAGCTCGAACGGGAGGTCGATCTCGTCGTCGGTCTCCGAGCAGTCCTCGTTGAGGGTGATCACCTGGCCGGGCTGCGCGTTGTCGAGGGCGGCTTGGAGTTCCTCGCAGTCGGCCTCCACGTCCGCCGGGCCGGCCGTCGCGCCGGTGGCGCCGAGTGCTGCCGCGACGGCTGCCATCAGTGCGGCGGCTACGAGTCTTGCGCGACTGTGCCGGGCCAGTGACACGCGCTCACCCTCTGTCAGGTCCGCGGATTTGTCAAGCAGTTTGCGAATTTGCCCTTACGCTGGGCAAATGCGCCGCGCCGCCCTGCTCGGACTCGCCGTGGCCCTGATCGGGCCGGCCTCCGCACGCGCGACCGACGCGCCGGACCTCGTGCCGAGCCTGTCCGACGAGTCCAGCTCATCGCAGGTCGCGCCCGTCTACATCGACGCCTTCGAGGACCCGGGCCGCGTCCTGTACCGCTTCGACGCCACGATCGTCAATCAGGGTGGGACGCTCGACCTGTTCCGCGACGCCACCACAGGGCACGTGATGCAGGCGATCTGGGAGGGCGGCGAGCCGACGACCGATCCGGACCCCGACGCGCCGCCCCCCGCCGGGGACGACGTGGCGATCGAGGACCGCGACTCCTCCGGCGCCCACTTCGAATACGTCTTCGAGATCGACCACGACCACTGGCACTTCATGGGCGCCGCCCGCTACACCCTGCTCCTGCCGGATGGCGGCACCCGGCCCTCGGACAAGGTCGGCTTCTGCATGCTCGACAGCTTCGACACGGTCGGCGTCGTCCAGTACTTCCCGCCGAGCGAGCACTGGTGCAGCCCGAGCGATCCCGACAGCGAGTTCACGCGCATGGGCCTGTCGCCGGGGGCCGCCGACCGCTACAGCTCGCAGCGGCCCTTCCAGTGGGTCGACATGGCGGGCCTCGAGCCGGGCACGTACACGCTCCGCGCCGAGGTGAACCCCTTCGGCTACATCAACGAGGCCGACACCTCCAACAACCTGATCGAGCTCCAGCGGACCATCCCGGGCGTGAGGGCCTCAGGCGCGCAGGTCGCCGCCCGCTCCGGCGCCGGCGGCACCGCGCGGCTCACCGCCGAGCTGGTCGGGGCCGGCATACCGGCCCGCCGGAGCGCGGGCTGCAAGCCCTCTCAGCTCTCCGTCTCCTGCTACATCTGGCCCACCGGCAGGCCGGTCGCCTTCGAGGTCAAGGATCCGCCCGCGCACGGCACCGTCTCGATCGCCCAGGCCGGGAACCTCGAGGCCGACGCCACCTACACGCCGGCGCCCGGCTTCGTGGGCTCCGACAGCTTCACCTTCACGGCGCGGGACGCCCGTGGCCTCGTGAGCGCGCCCGCCACCGTGGCGGTCAGCGTGGGCGAGCCGCTGCCCGTGGCGCCCAACGGCCGGCTCGTTCGGGGCGCCGTGGTGCGCCGGGTGCGCGGCCGCTGGGTCGCCGTCGTGCGGCTGGCCGCCGAGAGCGTCGTCGGCGGCAGGCTCGTCCGAAACCGCCGGACCGTTCGCCGGCTACGGCGCCGCTCGCTGGCGGCGGGCCGGCACTCGATGCGGATCGGGCGCCTCCCGCGGGCGGGGCGCTACCTGCTCAGGCTGCGGGCACGCACTGGCGCCGGCTCGCAGGTCGTGACGCTGGCCTTCCGCGTTCGCCGCTGAGCCGCTAGGACGCGTCGCGCAGCCGCTGCGCCTCGGGCAGGTGCTCGAGCTTCTTGAGCGTGTTGTTCTCGATCTGGCGGATGCGCTCGCGGGTCACGCCGAAGGCGCGGCCGACCTCCTCGAGGGTGCGCGCCTTGTTGCCCTTCAGCCCGTAGCGCATCTCTATCACCTCGCGCTCGCGCGGGGGCAGCGCGTCGAGGGCGCGCCGCACGTTCTCGCGGCGCCAGTTCTCCGATGCCAGCTCGAACGGCGACTCGGCCGTGTCGTCCTGGACGAAGTCGCCGAGCTCTGAGTCCTCTTCCTCGCCGATCGGCTTCTCGAGCGAGATCGGCAGCTGGGAGATGCGCAGGATGTCCTTGACCTCGCGCGCTGTCCACTGGAGCTCGAGGGCGATCTCCTCGGGCGTCGGCTCGCGGCCGAACTCCTGCACCAGCTGGCGCTCGACGTGGACGACCTTGTTCAGCTTCTCGACCATGTGCACGGGGATCCGGATCGTGCGGGCCTTGTCGGCGATGGCGCGGGTCACGGCCTGGCGGATCCACCAGGTGGCATAGGTCGAGAACTTGTAGCCGCGGCGGTAGTCGAACTTCTCGACCGCGCGGATCAGGCCGAGCGATCCCTCCTGGATCAGGTCGAGAAAGGACAGACCGCGGCCGAGGTAGCCCTTCGCGATCGAGACCACGAGCCGCAGGTTCGCCTCGATCATCTGCTGCTTGGCCCCCATGTCGCCGCGCTCGATGCTGCGGGCCAGCGCGACCTCCTCCTCGGCCGTCAGCAGCTCGACCCTGCCGATCGAACGCAGGTAGAGCCGCAGCGAGTCGAGGCTCGGCTCGACGGTCAGGTCGATCTCGGGCCGCTTGGCGGGGGCCGGCGTTCCCGGCGCGCTCGGCGCGCCCTCGGTGGAGCCGCCCTCGGGGGGCCCGGTCGGGCGCCCGTCCGCGGAGACGATCTCCACGCCGTTGTCCACGAGGTGCAGATGGAAGTCGCGCACCTGCTCCTTGGTGACCTCGACCTCCTCGAGGAAGGCGGCGATCTCCTCGAAGGTCAGATATCCCCGCTCGCGGCCCTCCGCCACCAGCGCGCGCAGCTCCTCGACCTCCAGGAAGGGAGCCTCGGACCCTTCGTTCAGAAGCCCTACTCCCTGATCCTTGTCGCTCAACCCTTTGCTCCTCCGGGACGCCTTCGTGGCCACGGGGCCTAACCGCGATCGGACACTTCAGGTCGGTTTTTGAAACGCGACACCTGTCGCGAGGGGCTGAGCTTGCGGGAGGGGCCTCCCGGCGTCGAGCCGCGGCCAGTGTACAACGGGTTTGGCGAGAAAGCTCGAAATTGGTGACCGCTATCTTCAGACCGAGATGACCGAGCCGCACGCCCTGCTCGGCGAGGACGTTCAGGCGCGCCGTCCCGCCACCCACGTGAGCCTGTCCCGGGTGGGGGTGACCGGCGTGGAGAAGGTCCTGCGGATCGAGTCCAACGGCAGCGAGCAGCTCTTCTACGCCGAGGTCGAGTGCTTCGTCGATCTGGGCCCGGAGCAGAAGGGCGCGCACATGTCGCGCTTCGAGGAGGTCATCAACGAGGCGATCGACGAGGTGGTCCTGGGCGAGGCCTTCAAGGCTGAGACGCTGGCCTCGCACATCGCCGAGCGCGTGCGGAACCACCAAAGCGCGATGCGGGCGGAGGTCACGATCGCGGCACGCTTCCCCGAGCACAAGGAGGCGCCGGCGTCGGGCGTGCGGACCCAGGAGATCTACACGCTGTTCGGCTCCGCGGTGGCCTCGTCCCGCGGCACGCGGCGCCTGGTCGGAGTGCAGGCCCAGGGCATGACGGCCTGCCCCTGCGCGCAGGAGCTCGTGATGGACCGGGCGCGCGAGCGGCTGGACCTGGAGGGCTTCAGCGAGGACGAGATCGCGCGGGTCTTCGACGCCGTGCCGGTGGCGACCCACAACCAACGCGGAATCGGAACGCTGTACGTGGGCTGCCCCGAGGCCTGCGCCGAGCCGATCGACGCGGAGTCGCTGCTCGAGATCGTGGAGTCGGCCATGAGCTCGGAGATCTACGAGCTGATGAAGCGCCCCGACGAGCTCGACGTGGTGGAGAAGGCCCATCTGCGGCCTCGCTTCGTCGAGGACTGCGTTCGCGAGATGGTGCGGATGGCGGTCGACCGCTTCGCCCACTTCGGCGACGAGGCGTTCGTGCTGGCCCGCCAGGAGAACCTCGAGACGATCCACAAGCACAACGTGGTCGCCGAGCGCCACGGGCTGATGGGCGAGCTCCACCTGGAGATCCAGTCGGGCGATCACTTGCCGCATCACACGTCGATGCGCGAATGGTTGGAGGATCGCGGCTGAAGCCTGCGCGAGATCGGTTCGCATAGGGACGACCGGTTCGCGACCATCTAACTTGGGAAGCCCTCGGGGTACAACAACTCGACGCACGGAGGCGCCGTTGACACAGCCCGCCCACATCCCCCTCTCCCAGGATGCCGCCCTCGTTGTCGCCCTGGCCGGCACCGCGCTGCCCTTCGCTCACTCCGCGGAGGACGAGGCGGAGCGCTGGCTGCGGGCCATGCGCCTGCACGGCCAGGTCGGGAAGGTCCTCCAGGCGCTGGGCGTGGGCGAGGCGCCGTTGATGACGGAGACGGAGGGCCCGGAGGGCCAGACGCACATCACGCCGCCGATGGGAACCGAG
>DATACN010000138.1:0-3769 GCA_036258995.1 Thermoleophilaceae bacterium
AGCTTCGGCTCGGGATTCAGCCAGAAGGTGCGGCCGGCGTGCGCGGACACTCGGCCGAACACCGCGGCGTGGGGCTCGCGGCCGTTCGTCCGGGCGTCTCCCAGGACGATCACCGTAGAGCGGGGGTCGAGGTCGTCGACCACGTTCTCGAGGAACTCGAGCCAGACCCGCCCGTAGTCGGTGTAGCCGGACACGTCGGCCACCCCCGCGTCGGTGGCGATCGCCCTCGACACCGCCTGGAAGGAGCGCTCGCGCTCGAACACGTCGGTGACCTCGGAGATCCGCTCCACGAACACGAACGAGCGCAGCTTTCGGAACTGGTCGTGCAGGGCGTGCAGGACCGAGAGGAAGAACACGCTTGCGCTCGTGACGCTGGTGGACACGTCGCAGAGCACGTAGAGCTCGGGGCGCTTCGGCCGGCGCGGCCGGTACTTGAGGCTGAGCGGCACGCCGCCGGTCTCGAGCGACGCGCGCATGGTGCGGCGCACGTCGACCACGCCCGAGCGGCGCCTGCCGCGGTGCTCCGATCCCTGGGTGGCCAGACGCCGCTTGAGCTGGGTGACCACCCGATGCACGGCGCCGAGGTCCTGGGCGGGGCTCGAGGGCAGCGCCCGGTCGAGCTCGCGCAGCGGCTTTGCCGGCGGCAGCGACTCGGTGCGCTCGATCTGAGCCCGCTCGAGCTCGCGGCGGATGTGGCGCTCGAAGTGCTGCAGGCGCTCGCGCGGGACCGCGTCGGGGTCGGGCAGCTCGGCGCCGGCCTTCTCGCCCTTCAGCCCCAGGGTGCGGCGGATGCGCTGCACGTCCACGCCGATCACGCCGGAGCCCTCGCCCTGGCGCCCGAAGGCCGCGATCGCCAGGCGGGCCAGGTCGCGCATCTCGCCGTCCGACCCGGCCCGGATGGCCTCCCGGATCCGGTCGCGCAGCCCCTCGAGGTCGAGCGAGTCGGCGCCGCCGAAGCGCTCCTCCTTGAGGCCCCGCTCCACGGCCTCGCGCTCGACGGCGCGGAAGAAGAAGCGGTCGAAGAGCACGTCGAGGACGTGGCGGTCCTCCTGGGACTTGGCCAGCGTGGCCGCCAGCGCCTCCCGGAAGTCCTCGCGTGAGGTCCAGCTGACGGCGTCGAGCGCGTGGAAGGCGTCGAGCAGCTCGGAGGTTCCGACCGCGACACCCTCGTTCCTCAGCTCGTCGGCGAACTCGAGCAGCCGCGGGGCCATCCCGGCCGGGCCGGCGCTCTCCGGCATTCCTCCGTAGAGGGCGGGGTTGCCCCGCCCGCCGCCCGCGGCCCTACCCGGCCCGCTGCGCTCCGACGATGCCATCGGTGAGCTTCACCCCCACCCGCTCGGCGACCAGGTCGAGGTCGGTGCGGTGCTTGACGATGATCGACATCGTGCGCTCGAGCACGGCCTGATCGACGTCGTCGGCCCCGAGGAGCAGCAGCGCCCGCGCCCAGTCGATCGACTCGGCGATCGAGGGGGGCTTTTTGAGGTCGAGCGCCCGCACCATGTGCACGACCTCCACGAGCTTGCGCGCGATCTTGTCGTCGAGCTCCGGAGCGTGCAGGTGCACGATCTCGAGCTCGCGCTCGACCGTGGGGTAGTCGAGCCAGAGGTAGAGGCAGCGGCGCTTGAGGGCCTCGGTCAGCTCGCGCGAGTTGTTCGAGGTCAGCAGCACGAGCGGCCGGCTGCGCGCCTCGACCACGCCCAGCTCGGGAATCGAGATCTGGAAGTCGGAAAGCACCTCCAGCAGCAGCGCCTCGAACTCCTGGTCGGTCTTGTCGATCTCGTCGATCAGGAGCACGACCGGCTCGCCGGTCGTGATCGCGGTCAGGAGCGGCCGCGAGAGCAGGAAGTCCTCGCCAAAGATGTCGTCCTTGACCTCCTGCCAGCCGGCGTCGGCGGCCTCTGTCTGGATCCGCAGGAGCTGCTTGCGGTAGTTCCACTCGTACAGCGCCTTGGCCTCGTCGAGGCCCTCGTAGCACTGCAGGCGGATCAGCTTGCGGCCGGTCGCGCGCGAGACGGCCTTGGCGAGCTCGGTCTTCCCGACCCCGGCCGGCCCCTCCACCAGCACAGGCTTGCCGAGCTTGCCGGCGAGGAAGGAAACCAGCGCGGCGGGCTCGTCGGCCAGGTAGCCCACGTCGCCCAGGCTCTTGCGGGCGTCCTCGATCGAGCTGAACTCGTCCGTCACCCGCTGAAGAATACTTTCGCCCCTCCGGTGCGCCCGCTGCTCATACTGGCCATGTCCGACTTCCTCGAGCCCGGCGGCGGGCCCGAGCAGACCGGCGACTTCCGGATCTCGCCCTCCTTCTTCGTGGTCCTGCTGGGAGCGGGCTTCTTGATCGGGGTGGCCGGCCACATCTTCAAGTCGAAGACGCTGGTGGCCACCGGGGTCCTGCTCGTGATGCTGGCGACGGTCTTCCTGCCGATCGCCGTGGCGCTGTCGCGCTAGGGCGAGACCTTCATCGCCCCGCCACCCTCAGCATCCAGCCCACCAGGACGGTTGACGCCGCGACGCCGATGAGCGTCGCCGGACCCAGCCAGCCAGGGTCGGTCTCGCCGATGTCGATCGCGTGGTTGATCGTGTGCAGCGCCTGCGCGACGAAGGCGACGGTCAGCACCGGCACCCGCCAGCCAGCCCGGACCACGGCCACGAGCCCGGCTGCGCCGAAGGCCAGGTAGAAGGTGGCCAGGTCGCCCATGTAGTGGTCGTTGCGCACGCCGAAGGGCCCGATCTCCTCGAAGAACGTCCCAGGCGCCAGCCACAGCATCAGGCCGACGGCGAGCTGAGTCAGGCCGAAGACGACGAGGAGCGGCGGCAGCGCCCTCGCTGCCCAGGGCGAGGGTGCGCGGTCGCCCCCAGAAGCCCGGTCGCGGCCGGCGGGTTGGTCGCTAACCCTCACCGGCGCACCGCGAAGCCCACGCCGTCGCCCACCGGCAGGACCGAGCCGAGCCAGCGGTCGCTCGCCAGCAGCTCGGCATTCAGGCGGCGGGCGGCGTCGAGCGATTCTCCGCGCCAGAAGGTCTCGGCGTCGGCCGGCAGGGCGACCTCGCCGAACATGAGCAGGTTGTCGATCACCAGCACCGCTCGCTCGGAGAGCTTCGGCTCGGCCAGATCGATGTAGCCCCGGTATTCCTCCTTCGTGGCGTCCACGAACAGCAGGTCGAACGGTCCGTCCAGGCCCGGGATCGTCTCGTTGGCGTCGCCCTCCACCAGCTCGATGCGCTCGGCGAGGCCCGCCCGTTCGAAGTAGCTGCGCGCCTGGGCGGCGCGCTCGGGGTCGTACTCCAGCGTGACGATGCGCCCCTTCTCGAGCTGCTCGGCCATGTGGAGCGTGGAATAGCCGATCGCCGTGCCCACCTCGAGCACCCGCGGGTCGAGGGCGCGGCAGAGGGAGGCGAGGAGGCGGCCGGTCTCCCAGGCCACGATCGGGACGCCGTCGCGCTCGGCCACAGCCTCCATCTCGGCCATCACCTCGGAGCGCTCCGGCCGCAGGCCGTGGAGGTACTCCTGGACACGCTCGTCGAGGATGGGCACGCCGGTATTCTCAGCCAATCGCCGAGCTGCTTGAAGTCCCGTCGGGCCTCGAGGGCGTAATCGCCTTCGAGACGCAGATCGCCGAGCCCGACAAGGAGGGCAGCGCGCTCCGCTATCGCGGGGTCGACATCGAGGACCTCGTCGGCAACGTCCCCTTCGAGAAGGTCTGGGGCCTGCTCGTGGACGGCACCTACGAGCCGGGCCTGCCGCCGGCCGAGCCGCATCCGCTGGCCGTGCGCAC
>DATACN010000139.1:0-11029 GCA_036258995.1 Thermoleophilaceae bacterium
CGCGGTCAGCACCCCGTTCGAGGCCTTGGCCTCGGCCAGCACCATGTCGTTCGCCGGCGGGTAGCCCTCGGGCTCGTGCATGGGGAAGACCGCGGCCTGCGCTTCCGCCAGCGCCAGCGCGTCGAGCAGCTCTCGCGAGCTGCAGCGGTACTCGTCCGGGTCGTTGCTGCCGATGTGCGTGTGAACGTCGAATAGCTCGAGAGCAGGGACTTCCTCGCGTATGCACGCGAGCCAGGGAAGGGTGTGGTCGTCCGAGACCAAGGCGCCGCAGCCTATCCTCCCCTGACTTGAGCACCCGCAACCGCGACATCGCCATCGACCTGGGCACTGCGAACACCCTGGTCTTCGTCCGCGGCACGGGCATCGTGGTGTCGGAGCCGTCCGTGGTCGCCATCAACGAGCCGACCGGAGCGGTGCACGCCGTCGGCGACGAGGCGCGCCGGATGATCGGGCGTACGCCCGCGTCGATCTCTGCGGTGCGGCCGCTGCGTCACGGCGTCATCGCCGACTTCGCGGTGACCGAGGCGATGCTGCGCTACTTCCTGCGCAAGGTCCACCGCAGCCGCTTCGCCCACCCCGAGGTGGTCATGTGCGCGCCGTCGGGGATCACCGAGGTCGAGAAGCGGGCCGTGGAGGAGGCCTGCCTCGCGGCCGGTGCCCGGCGGATCTACCTGATCGAGGAGCCGATCGCCGCCGCCATCGGCGCAGGCCTCGACATCGCGGAGCCGACCGGCAGGCTGGTGGTGGACGTGGGCGGCGGCACCAGCGAGGTGGCCGTGATCTCGCTGGGCGGCATCGTGGTGTCGCGCTCGCTGCGCGTCGGCGGCTATGACTTCGACGAGGCCATCATGCGCTACGTGCGCCGCGTGCACGGCCTGGCCATGGGGCAGCAGTCCGCCGAGGCGCTCAAGTGGGAGATCGGCTCGGCGCTGCCACTCGAGGAGGACGAGGCGGGCGAGATCCGCGGCCGCGACCTGGGCTCCGGCCTGCCCAAGACCCTGGTGCTGCCGGCCGAGGAAGTGCGCCAGGCGATCGCCGAGCCGCTCGAGGCCATACTCGCCACGGTCAAGGAGACCCTCGAGCAGACACCGCCCGAGCTGGCGGCCGACGTCGCCGAAGGCGGCGTACTGCTGGCCGGCGGCGGCTCCCTGCTGCGCGGCTTCAGCGAGCGCCTCAGCGCCGAGACCGGCATGCCCTCGTACCTCGCCGATTCGCCGCTGACCTGCGTGGCCGTGGGAGCCGGCCGCTCTCTGGAGGAGCTCGAGGCCCTCCAGCGCGGAGGACTCCGCACCAAGCGGCGCGGGCTACGAGCCCGCGGCCCGATCCTCACGCGCCCGTAGCGCGCGGATCGGGCGCACCCATAGACTCCCGCTCCTTGGCCTCGCTTCCGAGGATCCCCTCGCTGCCCGGCGACGTGCTGTCCGGCCTGCGCGTCCTGCCGACAATCGCCGAGCACACGGGCGCGATGGCGAAGTACACGCGGGCCCTGATCAAGATCGACCGCTCCCTGGGCGCGGTCTCGAAGGACACCAAGGCCCTGGCCGACCTGCGCAAGGACATGAATCGGGTGGCGAAATGCACCGCGATCCTGCCCGGCATGGACGAACGCATGGCCAACATCGAGGGAGCGATGCCCGTGCTCGTCGACGTGCAGCGCGACCTCGCCAAGGTGCCCGAGACTCTCGAGCGCCTCGACGCGAACCTCACGCGATTGGACGCGTCCCTCGAGCGCCTGCTCACCTCGCTCGACGAGCTCGGCGAGGGTGTGCAGTCGCTCCAGGAATCCGTGCAGCCGCTGGGCCGGATCGCCGGCCGGCTGCCGGGCCGAAACCGCGGCGCCAACGGCTAGCGCGCCGCGGCCACGGAACGGCGATGGAATCGAACCATCCAAGCGGAGGGCTGCTCCGCCCTGCCGGTTTTGAAGACCGGATCGGCCACCAGACCGCTGCCGCTCCGCGAGCAGTCTAGGACCAGAGCTTCCTCAGGACGCGAATCGCGTTCGCCGAGGCGATCAGCTCCGCGTCTTCCCCGTACTCCTCCTGCAGCTTCGCTTGGAGCAGCGACAGGTCGCCGGCATTCTCGAGGCCGCCCATCGTCGGCTTGATGAAGCCGTCGAAGTCGGTGCCCAGGGCCACGTGGCGGTGGCTTCCGGTGATCTCCCTGATCTTGTCGACGTGGCGGCGGATGACTTCGAAAGAAGCTTCCAGGTCCTTCGTCTTGCGTCGCCGGATGCCGTCGTTGAGTTGGTGCTGGGCCATGATCAGGCCTATCACCCCGTCGCGCTCCCGGACCTTTCGCACGGTCCACTCGTCGAGCATGTATTGGAGCTTGCCGAAGCGGTAGCCCGCATGAGTGGCTATGACCGGCACGTCCCGCTGCGGGTCGATCTCGTCCAGTCGGGCGAAGGCCTCCTTCAGGGAGTCCGGGTGCATGTGCGAGACGTCGACCATCACCCGGTGCTCCACCATGGCGTCGAGTGCTGCCAACCCCCGCTCCGTCAGCCCTTCGCCTCTGGGCTGGGGAAAGAGACGGCGGTAGGCGCGGTCCGAGAGGAACGGGAGGGCGGGGGAGTTGGTCCCGACCTGGCGGAAGAAGAGGTGCGCGAGCGTGATATAGGCGACTCCCCGGTCGGCCAGCTCGGCGACGTTGCCCTTGACCTCGTCGCGCTCGTCGCCCAGGTGGAAGCCGCCCTCCACGCAGTGGACGATGGCCGTCGCACCGGCGGCGGCCGCGTCGTCGAGCTCCTGAAGGTTTCTCGCCAGCCGTATGGTCCCGGGGTCCTGGCCCTGGACCTCGGCCTCCACGGCGTCGAGGTCCTCGATCAGCTTCGCGAAGTAACCCGACGCCGGCGGTGCGGCATATGGCTTGCCGAAGTCCATCTCCTCGAAGGGGCGGTACAGCACCGACATCGCCAGGCCGACGTCGCCCTGGACGAGCAGTTCCGGCGTCACCCGGTAGCCCGACCACCAGTCGCGGTGACTGAACAGCAGGCTCGCGGCCCGGAGCACGAGGGCGCGGGCCTTGTTCGCGAGCCCGCGGCGGCCCCTCACCTTCCGCATCTCGTCGATGGTTGTGCGGGGAGAGAGGTCACTCACCACGCGCATCGGATAGTGTGAGTGAAGGTCAGCAATCATCAAGCAGTAAGCGCAATTTATCCGGTGTAGTCCGTAGCGGGAAGCCGGGCCCTTTGGTCGAAGAGGCAGGCCACATGCGGAGGCTGCGTTTCATATTCGCTTGCGCGCTCGCGTCGGCGGCTCTCGGGGCCGCGCCACAGGCCCCGGCCTTCGCGGCTGACGAGTTGCGCTGGTCGGTCGTCAGCCGCTTCGGCGGGGCCGAGCTGCAGGACCGGCTCGATCGCTTCTCGGTAGTCGTCACCCCGCCCAGGCCCGCCTGCCGCGCCCTCGACGCCGGCCGCGCTACGTGGTCCGTCGACGGCCAGGAAGCTCGGCGGGTCGATCGCTTGGATACGAAGGAGGAGACCGGCTGCCCCGTGTCCCTGCCCGTACAGGGAGAGGGGGAGCACTCGGTCGAGCTCCGTGGCGGTGGCCCTACGCTCACCGCCTCCGTTCAGATCGACGATCGGCTCGTGGTGGCTCTCGGCGACTCGGTGGCGTCGGGCGAGGGAAACCCGGCGAGCGGAGGGCCAAGATGGCTCGACGCGCCCTGCCACCGCAGCCGTGCCGCGGGCTTCGAGCAGGCGGCGCGGCTGCTCGCGGAAGACGCCAACGAGCGCTCGCTGACATTCGTGAGCCTCGCCTGCTCCGGCGCCGAGGTGCGGGAAGGACTGCTCGAGCCGTACGCGGGCGTCGCCCCCGGGGGAGGCACGCCCTATCCGCCCCAGGTCGATGTCCTCGGCCGCCTCGCCCGCGCCCGCGGCGGCGGAGTCGACGCCGTCCTGCTGAGCGTCGGAGCCAACGACGTGCGCTTCTCGCAGATCGTCGGGCGCTGCGCCCTTCCCGGTGACTGCCGCAGGGGAGCGGACGCCCGGGTCTTCCGCGATCTCGAGGGCCTCAGCGGACGCTACGCGCAGCTCGAGTCCCGGCTCGAGGAAGCTGTCGGCGACACCCCGGTCCTCATCAGCGAGTACTTCGATCCCACCCGGGACGAGCGCGGCCGCTTCTGCCCCTCCAGCGTCGGCCTGACCACCCGCGCGGAGGCGCAGTTCGCGTACGAGGCGCTGCTACGCCCGCTCAACGCGGAGGTGGCGGCCGCGGCCCGCCGACACGGGTGGCTGCTCGTGGACGGGATCGCCGCCGACTACGAGCGCCACGGCTACTGCGCCAACCGAGCCGAGCGCTGGGTGCGGCGCCTGGAGCGCTCGCTCATCTCCCAGGGAGACCACGTCGGGACGCTCCACCCGAATGCGAAAGGCCATGCCGCGATCGCGGAGAGGGTGGGGCGGCGTCTCGACGGCGTCCTCGAATTCGGTGTGCGAGCCAGGGAGCCGCTAGGCACGGAAGGACTGTCGACGCTCGAGATGGTGGGCCTGGCCGCGGCCGTGCTGCTGGCCATCGGCGCCGTGGCCTTCCTGGTCGTGCTGCTCCGCGGAGAGCCGAAGACACTGTGGCCGCTGATCATCCTCGTCTGGCCGGTGGCGCTGATCGGCCTGGTGGTGCTGGTCTTGTTCAACCTGGCCAGGCGGCTGCTGCTCCTCGTCCGGCCGACGAACCGGCCGGATCCCAGCGAACTGGAGCCCACCAGCCCGACTCTCCCGGCTATCTCGGCTCCAACCGGGCTCCGGGACGTTCTGCTGCTGGCAGGCGTGGTCGGGGTCTTCCTGCTGGTTGCCGTGGGGCTGGTCGCCGCCGTGGGCGCAGGGATCCTCTGGATGCGCTTCTGGGCCGCGCGCCTGCCGGCCGACCAGGCGGTCGACGCGGTCGCGCGCCAGGAGCTCGTGGTGACGGGCGCCCAGGCAGTCGCCCTGTTCGCGGTGCTCGGACTCGTGGCCATGGTCCTCGTGTGGCTTCTCGACGGTCAGGGCCAATGGGTGCGTGCCACGAGGAGAGGGCTGGCCCTTCTCATAGTCACCGAGCTCGTGGTGGCGATCCTGGTCGACGACTTCCGCGCGCGCCAGGCGGTGGAGCTGATCGCCGGCTTTGCCATCGCAGCGGTGCTCTTGTACTTCCTGATCGAGCGCGGCCTCGAGCTCGTCCCGGCCCTCCGGACAGGAGCCTCGCTCTGGGGGACCCTGCTCGACAGGATCAAGAGCCTGATCGTGCTCCCGTCCGACGGTGCCGGGTTCAGGTGGCGCTGGATCCTGGTGCGGCCGCTCCCGCTGCTGGCACTCGCGGGTGCGGTCTATGCCTCCGTGGTGGCCGACGGCACCAACCGCGTGGTGTTCATCGTCTTACCGATCCTCCTGGCTGCGCTGCTGTTCGTCCTCCCCGGTGGACTCGCTTCGAGGCCCACGGGAAGGCCCGACGTCAGAGCGGAGTACTCAGATGGCCTCGAGCCGGCTCGGATGGCGCTCGCGCTGGCCGTGCTCCTCTGCGTCACGATCCTGCTCTGGCGCGACGAGGCCTGGCTGGTGGGCTCGGCGATCGTGGCGGCCGTGCTGGCAGGGCTCTGCCTGGCCATCGCCGCGGCCTCGGGACAGAGGTTCGCGCCGTACGGGCTCGCTGTGCTGATCTCCGTCCCGGTCTTCGGCGCGGCCATGGAGATGCTGCGCACGGTGAACTCGCCGCGGCTCCAGCCGGTCGCGGTGCTGCTCCGGGATGACCGCGTGGAATGTGGGGCATACGTCGGTGAGAGCGACGGCCGGCTCTGGCTTGCCCGGGTGGAGCTGGCAGAGCTCGGCAACGTTCGCCGTCCGCCCCCGCGCCGCGGGCGCATCGTGCCGATCCTGTCGAGCAGCGTCGTCGAGCGCAGCCTGGGGCCGCTCCAGCCGGTGGCGCGGGCGCAGGATCAGGCCGTGGTGCTTCGCGATGAGCTGCTCGACGCACGCGGAAAGGACGATCCCGGGACCCGGCCGCCCGGGTGCGTGGCCAAGGCGCCCCGGCCGGAGCCCGATCCCAGCCCCCATCGAGAGCTCGCCGAGGACTTCCAGCCCGAGCTGATCGTCGACCGCGAGGACGGGTTCTGGCCGATTCCCGTTCGCACGCTGTTCGCGATGCAGGACCGCCGCGCGCGGGCCTGTCGGCTGATCGGCGGCGACCGCGACGAGCCGTGCGTACGGCTGACGACCCAGGGCGAGCTGAGCTGGTCGGGGGGCGAGGGCGAGGCGATCGAGTATCCGGCGGCGAACAACCGGGATGGCGAGCAACGTGATCTGATGGTCGACGCGCTCGGGAGCGTCGATCCCGTCAAGACCGCTCGCGAATACTTCCTGGTCGCCGGGGACCTTCGCGAGAACCGGCCCCTGACGCTCCAGTACTGGTTCTTCTACTCGTTCAACTACCAGCCCATCAACGAGACGCTGAACGCCTTCACCGCGGGCTTCCACGAAGGCGACTTCGAATCGGTCGGCGTGCTCCTGTCGGCCAGGACCAGGAGGCCGCGCTACGTCTGGATGGCCAGACACAACGACGAGGGCCGCATGTTCACGTGGGAGGAGGACGCACTCCGCAAGCGGGGTGACCATCCCGTCGTCTTCGTGGCGCGCGGGAGCCACGCGAGCTATGAGACCTGCGACCGCCAGCCGCGCTTCCACGCGCCGGGCGGCCTGATCGACGACCAGCCGACCTGCAAGGCCTCAAGGCAGCTTCATCTATCGCCCCAGGCGACGGCCATGACCGACCTCTCCCGCACGGCCTGGGCCTGCTGGCACGGGCTGTTCGGACACCGGAGCGGCAAGGGCTACGAGCAGATCCCCCACCTCGTGAACGACGCTCCACGCAGCCCGCTGTGGCAGCAGACCTTCGACGACGTCGTCTCCGAGCCGTGCAGGGGAGTCGAGGACCCGGGCGACCGCGAGGGCCTCGGCGAGGAGGTCGTGGAAGAGAATGATGAAGTGCCCGCGACGCTCCGGAAGGGAGCGGGGCGACTGGAGCGCCTGGTGGACGAGTGCTCCGACTGGGAGCATGCGCCGAACGACGGCACATACATGGTCGCCTGCGACCAGGACGCGCTGCGGGCCTACCTCGAGAGCGGGCTCGAGGTGCCGGGGCCGGCCGGGCTGCGCATCGACGATGCGGCCGCGATAAAGCCCCGCACCGGCGCCATCAGCCTCCCCGCTGTCAGGCGGGACGCCGCGGGCACCTACCTCGATGGCTGGCGAATCTCCGCGTCGCAGCCCACAAGGGCGTCGGTATACGCCTCCTGCCGCCAGGACAAGCGCATCGTCGCGGCGCGCTTTCCGTCCGTGCGAATCGACCCGGCGTGGCCGTTGCGGCTGTCCGACCGTGCTCCCGGCGTCTGGCGCCTGCGTCGCGAGGACGGGGTCACGGTGGCCGAGACCAAGCCCATGTTCGTCCGCGGCAAGAAGCCGAAGTCGGGAGGCCGGCTGTTCTGCAGCGCCTGAGCGGGGACTGCCTGGTCAGGCCCTCTGCCGCGCGGCCACCTCGAGGAGCAGATGGCTGGGGTCGCCCTGGTCGTCCTTGACGACCGACAGTCGGCCGCGGACCGGGACCATCAGGCCCTGCGCGTGGACATATGAGGTGTCGACCTCGATCGAGTCGACCTTGCCGTCCATCAGCGCGCGCAGGTCCCGGCGGTTCTTGGCGAGGTTCTCGCGGTCGGTCACCGGGGGCCAGGTGGCGGCCTGGAACTCCGCCTCGCTGTAGCCGACGAGCTCGCTGAAGCGTGGGTTCAGCTCGTGGAAGTGGCCGTCGAGCTGGATCTTCGCCATCGGGGTGTCCGAGTCGTCGAAGCCGGGATGCAGCTCGCGGTCGGGCGTGGCGATGCGCTTGCGGCGCAGCGGCTTGACGAACCGGCGCGTGCCCACGGTCGGCATCGCGGCCTCGTGGATGCGCTTGAATCCGCCCGAGCTTCCGCCGTCGCGCGAGTCGCGCGCGTGCTTGCTCGCCTCCTGGGCGTGAACGCGGGCGGCCTCGGACTGGACCTTGGCGACCTTCGCCTCGACCTCGGCGCCCTCGGCCGCTTGGCGGGCGTCGGCGGCCTCCCGGGCGGCCGCAGTCACGGCCTCCTGCGCCTGCGCGGCCGCCCGCTCGGCCGTCGATGCCGCCGCCTCGATGGCGGCGACCTTCGCCTCTAGCCGCGCGGTCAGCTCGCGGAACGCGGCGGCCTCCGAGCCGGCCTGCCTTGCTGCCTCCTCGGCGCGATCGCCGCTTCGCTCTATGCCGGCGAGGGCCTCGGACGCGATGCGCCCGGCCTTCGCCGCCGCGGCCTCGGCGCGCTCCACCTTCGCGGCCGCTTCCTCCGCGCGCGCCGCGTCGCGCTCCACCTTCGCCGAGACCGCCGCGGCTTTCTCGGCGCCAGCGGCGGCCTGCGCGGCGCGGGCGGCGTCGCGCTCGACCTTCTTCGCGAGCTCCTCGCGGCTGGCCAGTTCCTGCTCCGCACGCTCGGCTGCTTCCTGGGCGCGCGCCGCGCTCTGCTCGGCGCGGACCGCGTCGTCGCCGACGCGCTCAGCCTTCTCGGCGGCCTGCTCGGCGCGCCCGGCCTGTTCCGCCGAGCGGCTCAGCTGCGACTCGAGCCGCGTCAGCTCTTCCTCGAGCTTGCGCGTCGCCGACTCGCCCGCCTGCTTGACGGCATCCACGCTCGCGGCCGCCTGCTCGCGCGCCCGGCGGGCCTCCTCGGCGTGCCGCTTGGCTTCGACTGCGGCGTCACGCGCCTCGCCGCGGACGGGCTCGCTGCGGAGCGCCTTGCCGAGACCCGCCGGCTTGCGGTTGCGGACCTCCTCGAGCTGCGCGCGCAGCGCCTCGATCCGTGCGTTCGTCTCGGATTGCTCGGCGCGAGCGGCCCGCAGCTCCTCGCCGAGGCTCGGATCGGGCGTCTTCAGGCGGTCGGCCAGCGCGCCGACCTGGGCCCGGACCTGCTCGAGCTCCTCGAGCCTGGCCCGCGCCTCCTCCAGCTCTCTGCGCGTGTCGCGGAGCTCGGCTTGGACGGCCTCGTCGGGCTGCTCGAGCCGCGCGGCCAGCGAGCGCAGCTCGCTCCTCGTCTGCTCGACCTCGCCACGCAGCTCCTCGGAAGGCTCGTCGAGCCGGCGGGCCAGTTCCTGCAGCTCGCTCCTCGTGGACTCGACCTGCCCGCGCAGCTCCTCGGCCGGCTCGCCCAGGCGGTCCGCCAGCTCGCGCAGCTCGCTTCGTCCGGCTTCGACCTCGCGGCGCAGCTCCTCGTCGGGCGACTCGAGCCGCGCGGCCAGGGCACGGAGCTCCTCCCTGGTCCGCTCGAGCTCGGCACCGGGATCCCCGAGGCGGTCCAGCGCCTCGCGCATCTCGGCGCGGATCTCGCCGAGCTCGGACTGGAGCGCCTCGGCAGGCTTGGCCAGACGGTCGGCCGTCTCGCCGAGCTCGCGGCGGGTCTCCTCGAGCTCGGCCCGAAGGGTCGCGTTGCGCTGCTCGAGCTGTTCGAGGCGGGCCGCCGCCTCGGCGGCCTCATGCCGGGCGGCGCGCGCGTCGTCGCGCGCCTCGTCGCTGCCGGCGCGGGCCTCCTCCAGCGCCGCGGACGCCGAGTCGAGGGCCTCTTCGAGCGCCGCCGAGCGCTCGAGCGCCTCGTGCACGCGGCCGGCGAGCTCCGGGGCGGGGGTCGGCTCCGCAGGCCGCGGTGCCGGCTCTGCCGAGCTCTCTTCGGCGTCGGGCCCTTTGTCGCCCCACGCGCTTGGATCGCTGGGCCGGAAGGCGATGATCGTGCCTGCGCTGAGCTCGCCCTCGTCGAGCTCCGCTTCGCCGGTCAGGCAGGCCGCCATCCACTCGATCACCGGCGAGTGGCTGCGGTGGAGGCGGTCGAGGGTCACGTCGGCGGGGGCGCCTGCCTCGAGGGTTTCGAGCATGCCCGTGAACTCCAAGCTCTGGCTCATCGGCACGGGAACAAATGTCAGCCCCAGCTCGAGCTCGCCGCCGTCGTGGCGCCGGCACTTCGTAACGAAGCTGCCGCCGTCGCTGGGGAGGTCGCGCTCGCATCCCAGGACCTCGAGCAGGGGGCGGCCCAGTACACCCTCGCCAGTCCAGCCGAGGAGGGATTCGGCTGGAAGGCTCCAGCGGGTTACCGAGCCGCCCCTGTCCGTGAGCACGAACCGTCGCTCGAGGAGCTGCTGAAGCAGCTCACGGACCGCGTCGTCCTTCGCGATCCCATGGGGCGAGGGGAGGTTCTCGAGCACCTGCGCGGTCTTTCGACGGCGCCGGGCGCACGCTCCAGCCACGCGCGCGCGGCGTCCATCGGATGTCCATGGGGCGACTAGAACAGACGTCGAGTGCCGCGGTCCACGACGGCGCACGCTTCTCGCGCGGAGCGGCGGCGGCTGCTCGGACGAACGGCGGCTGGGTAAGGGGCGGTCTCAGCGCCGCTGCACCGGCGCCGCGTTCACTTGTGGTCCATATAGGACCAAAAGTCAGCACGGCGCCACCGGAAACCCCCCGAACCGATCCCCTACCCAGCCGTAGTTCGTCCCGAAGGCGACCGCTTCCGCGTGGAAGCGGCCGTCTGGGGGACGGGTCGCGAGCGTCAGGCTGCCAAGCCGTGCTCGAGCGCGCCCTTGACCGCGGCGTCGACGGCATTGAGCCGGTAGAGCGCCAGCGCCTCGGGCGAGCGGAAGCGGCGGCCGGGCAGCGAATCGGCCCCGTGGTGGGCGAGCAGGCAGTGCGTCAGCGCCAGCAGCTTGTCCTGCGGGAAGCCGGCGATCCGGGTGGCCCGATCGGCCAGCATCCGTTGGCCGATCGCCAGGTGGCCGAGCAGCGCCCCCTCCTCGCTCAGCGCTATGTCGGCGCCCAGATCGAACTCGCGCACCTTGCCGCAGTCGTGGAGGATCGCCGCGGTCACCAGCAGGTCGGAGTCGAGCCGGGGATGCAGCGCGCAGGCCTCCTGGGCGAGCGTGGCGACGGCCACCGTGTGCTCGAGGAGGCCGCCCAGGTAGGCGTGATGGCCGTTGCGTGTGCAGGGCGCACGGCGGAGCTCCGCGCGAAACCGTGCGTCCTCC